>JAJFGE010000084.1 GCA_021776295.1 Hyphococcus sp. | reverse complement strand
ACTGGACTCGAACCAGTGACAAGCTGATTAACAGTCAGCTGCTCTACCAACTGAGCTACCGGGGAATAGGTTGGAGGCGGCGGATATAGCAAAGGCCTTGTCGCGAATCCACCACCTTTTTGCTACATTTGGCAAAGTTTTTGGCGCTCACGCTCGTTTCTTGGGTGATGACATGAGACGGCCGCGTTTTGGGGAAAAACGCGGCCGGTACTCACTGTCGTGGGGTATGGTGGGGTATCTTCTCGGGAGAAGATATTTTTAACCTCTCATCAAGGTCTTAACATAAGGTTAACACCTTTAGGTTGTGCGGTCGGCGCTGATTCTGCCGATTTGCCCCTATTCAGCTGGACCCCATAGTGGGTTGGGGCGTGCGGACTGGCCACCCTGCGCTCCGTCTCGCCCCCCCACGGGATCGCCATAATCACTGTCAGCTGAGGCGCCTTCGCCAATTTTCGGCTGTGTTTCACCGGTCCAGGCCCAACGGTAGAACCGCGCAATATCTGCGCCCACCGCATACATTGCCGGAACAAACAGCAAGGTGACGAATGAAGCGAAGAACACACCCCACGCAAGGGCGACAACCATGGGCATCAGGAATTGGGCGTCAGTCGAGCGCTCGAACATAATCGGCATCAGGCCGATAAAGGTCGTGATTGAGGTGAGGAGAATGGGACGGAAACGGCCAACGCCGGCTTTGACCAAGGCCGCAAAGGCGCCTTCGCCTTGCGCTCTCAACCGGTTCACATAGTCGATTAAAACCAGATTATCATTAACGACAACGCCCGCAGCGGCGCCAACACCGAAAAACGAGAACAGAGCGAAATCCAGTCCGAAGATGAAATGGCCGAAGGCCGCGCCCATAAACCCAAACGGAATGGCTGACATGATCAGAAGCGGTTGCCAGTAAGAGCTAAACGCAATCGCCAACACCATATACATGGCGAAAAACGCAATCGCGTAGAGTGAGAAAAACTCACCCATAAACTCCGCCTGCGCTTCCGCATCGCCGCGCGCGGCGAGATTGACGCCTACGTGACGGCGTTTCCATTCAGGCACAAACTCTTTGTTGAAAATTTTCATCGTCGCTGCGCGGTCGACATTTTCCTTTAGCTCAGCTGTGATGCGCGCTGATCGGTGGCGGTCGCGTCTTTCAATACGTTTGAAACTCGGCGCAAAAGTTGCGTCAGCAACGGCCGTAAGGGGCACCTCGCGGCCATCCCTGGTGCGAATGCGCATATTCTCGATCGTGGTCAGCGATTCACGATCCGAGGCCGGATAGCGCACCATAACGCGCACATCCTGGCCTTTGCGCGGCAGGCGTTGAACCTCTTCGCCGTAAAACGCTTGCCGAACCTGGCGTGAGACCTCCGCCAACGTGAAGCCAAACCTCTCTGCGCCGGGCTTTAGACTGATTTGAAGTTCAGGCGTCTCGCTTTGGAGATTGTTGCGAACGTCATAAACGCCGGGCAGTGTGCGAAGATAATTTTGTATGTCGAGGGTGGCCAAGCGCAGTTGTTCAAGATCATCGGATTCGATGCCAAATGAGAAATCAGGGCCGCTATTGTTGATCGTATACGTAACATTGATTTCTTCTGCGTCGGGAATTTCAGAAAGCTCGGCGCGGAATTGTTCAGCGACGTCTTGAGTCGATTCCCGGCGTTTTTCAGCTTCTATAATAGTGACGTAAGAAACAATCCTGCCTTCTTCTGCGCGGATATAGACAGATTTTACAAAGTCTTCTCCCTTCACCTGACCTTTCTTGGCTTTAAGGCGGCCTGCGGCGGCTTCCACTTCATCAAAAATCTGCAAACTTCGGGAATAAGGCGCGCCTTCCGGCAGACGCACCGTCATTGAGATAAAAGTGCCTTGCACTTCGGGCATAAATTTAAAGGAAATCCACCCCTGGGCAAGCAAAGACGCCGCAACAGCGAAGGCGACAATAAAACCAGCGACGGTAAAATAACGAAGCCGTAACGCCGTCTTGATGATCGGCCGATATATTTTATCAGCAAAATTTACTAGCCCTTCCGCAAAAACGCGTTGCAACCGATAATAGACCCCGTTCTTGTTTTGCGGCTTCATATGAGAAAGGTGCGAAGGTAAAATAAAGAACGATTCGATAAGCGAAAATGTAAGCGCAAATACAATCGTCAGTGTGATATGTTTGGTGAATTGCGAAGTGCCGCCAGACATGAACAGCCACGGCAGGAATGCAATCATTGTGGTCAGGACGGCAAAAAATACTGGCTTCGCAACAAGCTGGGCGCCGACCGTCGCCGCATCCAAGCCACCGCCATTTTCCTCAGTCTCGTTGTGTATGCTTTCGCCAACAATGATTGCATCATCGACGACAACGCCGATCACCAGCAAAAAGGCAAATAGAGACAACATATTTAAAGAAACGCCGGTCGCTGGCATAAAGATGAAGGCGCCAGCAAACGATACCGCAATCCCCACCGTCACCCACAACGCAACAGCCGGCCGCAGGAAAAGCAGAAGCACGATCATGACGAGCACAAGCCCGATCACAGCGTTTGATGAAACCAGTTCCATCCTGGCAAAATATAAATCCGCCGTGTCGAACCAGACCAATAATTGCGCCTTGCCCTCGAGTTCTTCGTTCTTTTTGTCCATCCACTCATTCACCGCAGCAGAGAGCGTAACAATATTTAGCGTTTCCGGCGCGTTTACGGAGATGGTGATGGACGGCACGCCGTTCATTTCGCGTTTGGTTTTGCGGTCTTCAAAGCCGTCGATTACCGTAGCTAAATCGCGCACGCGCAAGACCGAGCCGTCGGGCTGCTGGCGTACGACAATTGTTTCAAATTCTTCTCTTGTGTCCGCAAGCGCCCGGGCGGCGACTTGTATGCTTCCGGTTTTGGTGCGCACCTGACCGGCAGCGATATTGAGTGAAGAACCGCGAATGGCGTTTGCGACATCATCAAAAGTCAATCCATAGCGCCGCAACGCCGTTTCTGAAACTTCGACCGATACTTCTTCTGTTAAATCGCCCCACAAATCTACGAGTGGCGAGCCATTCGGGATTTGCGCAACCTCATCGCGCAACTCGCGGGCGAGCCGGTTAAGCTCCCGCTCGGTTAAATCGCCATAGAGCGCCATGTAAACGGCGCCACCGTCATTGCGCCATTGCGAAACGACAGGAGGGAATGCGTCCTGCGGCAATGTCGATATTCCGTCGATGCGATTTTTGATTTCATTGAGAAAAGTCGTTGCGTCAACGCTATCAATGCCTTCAATATTGACGGTCGCAATGCCTTCACGTGCGGTTGAGTCTGTATGATTGACGCCATCGATATCAGTGATGGCCTCTTCAATACGTAATATGATCTGCTCTTCAATCTCTAATGGCGACGCGCCTGGCCAGGCAATGCTGACTGTTGCGCCATTAAAGTTTGCTGATGGAAAAACTTCTCTTTCCAGGCGTAAATATGAAATCGCGCCGGTTATGATAATCGCGACCATTAACAGGTTTGCTGCGACGGTATTGCGTGTCCACCATGCGATTATTCCGTTCACAATTATTCTCCCGTGTTGGCAGCGGCGTTAGACGTCGTCACAGAGACGGTTTCGAAGCCCTCAGGCGAAGAAAGAGTTGTCTGGTCCACAGGGGTAACGAAATCGCCGTCGTCAGCGCCGCGCAGTGGCGAGGTTACAACACGTTCACCAGCATTAACGCCGCCGGAGATTGTAATCGTGTCGCGATCAGTTGAGACGATGCGGACCGTGCGCTGATCGAGCATTGCATCGTCGGCAATGACATAAACTGTATCGCGCCCATAAAGCGCCGAGCGCGGTAAAACGATAGCGTTATGAAAAGGCTTGCCGCGGATGGTCGCATCAACAAACAAACCCATAATAAGCGGCATGTCGTCATCGGCGCCGGCGCCGTAAGGATCGTCTACAACAGCGACGACAAACACTTGCCGTGTCGCAGCGTCGATCGATCCGTCGGCCCGAGCAATGCGTCCAGTCCACTCATGCTGTTCACCGGCGACGAAAGCTGTCAGCACCACCGGCGGGCCGGGGGTTTCCTCTGTCGCAACAAAAGCTATTGGCAGCCCAAGCTTGGTGAGGTCGGAGTCGGTCAGGGGCAGCCGGATTTCAGCAACATCGGTTGAAAATATCCGCCCCAGCTGAGCGCCGGGCGAGACAAATTGGCCAACACCGGCAATACGCTCGCGCACTCGCCCAGCAAACGGCGCACGAATGCGGGTGCGTTCAAGATTTAAAAGGGCGGCGGTGTGTTCTGCTTTCGCAGCCTCAAAATTCGCCCGCGCCTGTGCAAGCTGCGGAATACGCAGCGCCAGCTCGGTCGGGTCATCCTCACGACCAAGGTCTTCATAATCCCTGCGCGCTAGCGCGCCTTCCGCTTCCTCGCGGCGCAGCGCTTCTTCCGCTTGCGCAACCCGGGCTTTCGCGCCTGCGGCGGCGGCGCGATAATCGGCGTCTTCAATCCGGATCAGCATATCGCCGTTGTCGAAAGCGCCGCCATTAACGAAATTGTCCGCAATAGAGACCACACGGCCGGAGACTTGCGCCGTCAGTGATATATCCGTGCGCGGGCGAACCTCGCCTTGCGCCGTCACATCAAGAGTGACGGAACGGGTTTCTGCGGTTGTATAAAACACCGTCGGCGGCGCAATATCCGGCTCCTCTCGCTCCGGTTTCGGACGCATCTGTCCCATCAGCATAATCAAGGCTACGCCGCCAACAAGGATGCCGAGCGTACCGAACAGTGTAAAAAATTTACGAAACATAATTCTTACTCACTCTCCCCCATTGACAGCGCTGCGAGTTTTGCATCGGTGAAAAAATCACCGCCAATCGCAAGATAAAGTAGAACACGATTGGAAACCCGCTGCTGTTGGGCTTGTATATATTGGCTCTCCGCCAAAATTCGGCGAGTTTGCGCATCCAGGAGATTAAAAATTGTCGCCGCGCCGCTCGCATAGCGCCGCTCTGTCAATTCTTCAGCGGCCGCTGCTTCTTCATAGGCTAGTTTGAGCGCATCTTCGCGCACGGCGAGAAAAAATTCTGCAGCGAGCGCGTTTTCTGCTTCCTCATAAGCAACCAGAACCGTTTGCGCATAATTGAAGAGCGACGCCTCCGCTGCAGCATGGGCGCGCTTGGCGCTCTCGCGAAGGCGTCCGCCCTGAAAAACCGGTTGGAACAGACCGCCCACGAGATTACCCGCCAAGCGTTCCGGGTCGATCAGATCGGCAAGCACCGGGCCGGAAGTGTTGATCTGCGATGTCAGTGTGATTTGCGGCAGCATTTGCTTGCGCGCCGCGCGAGCGCGCAAACCCGACGCCTCCATGCGCGCCTCGGCGGCGACCAGATCCGGGCGCCGCGCCAGAAGATCGCCCGGCGCGCCGGCGCCGGCAAGTTTGGGCAATTCAGGCAAGCTCTCCGCCGCTTCAAGTTCAGCGGCCGGATAGCGCCCCAGCAAAACCTCTAAACGACGTGAGGCTTCAAGCTCTAGCCGCTCACGCAAGGCCAGACTGGCCTGGCTCGATCCCAGCGCTGACCGCGACAGTCTTACATCAAGACTTGACGCAACGCCCCGTTCATAACGCCGGTCAGTCACGCGCAAATTGCTCTCGCGCGCCTTAACATCGCGTTCGGCCAACTCGCGCTGCTGGCGCGCCTCGATCAGCCCGAACCAGGCTTGTGAAACCCGTGCAGCAATAGACAGGCGCGCGCCGATGAGATCGGCTTGGGCGGCCGAAGCATCGCGATAGGCCGCCTTGGTTTGGTCGGTCAGGCGCCCCCAAAGATCGATTTCCCAGCGAATTTGAGCGCCGAGGGAATAATTGTTGATGTAGAACCGCCGGTTCGGCAGGTCTGAATCGATGACGCCATCCTGGCCAGGCGTGACGCCATCGCCGAGCACCAGGTCAAGGCCGTCCGGCTTGCCGTCGCCGTCTGTGTCAACGCCAAACTGGTCTTCAATATCCTGCGCCCGCACCCGGGCGCCACCGCCGCCGGCGCCGCCGCCAGCCGTTGCAGCGGTCGTCGGATCAGTAACGATGGCGTTGCGGCTTGCATTGAAGCTAGTGTTCAGCGACGGCAACAAATCCGCCCGCGCAATTTTTGAGCTCGCATGCGCCTGCTTCAGATTGGCGGCGGCGGCGAGGAAATCATTGTTGCGCAAAAGCGCTTCGTCGATCAGCTGGTAAAGAGTGTCGTCATTGAAGGCTGCGACCCAGTCGCCGGTGAGCGGCGTCGCCGTTTGCGCCTCGCTCGACCACGCTGTGGGCATGTCCGGCAGTTGCGCTTCCAGCAAGTCCTGATTGACGCTCGCGCAGGACGAAACAAGCAGCGCCGATATTGCAACCGCGCTGGTGCGCATTAGCGCCTTGTTTGTCCGGTCAATAAAAACCATCTTCGCCCCACATTGGTGTTTCAGCGTTACTTGTAGTCCCGGGGGCGGAACTGCAAGCCATATTCGGCGGGCGGTGCGGAGGATGCGATGAACGCCCGCCACTCCCCTCAAACCACACGCCAGCACGCTATCCGGCGGCCTCTAACATCATGGTTAACAACTCAGTAAATATAAGGTCACGTAAGGCCGAAATATGGTTCAATCAGCCATTTGACGCACCGAGTGCGCCAAATGGCTTGCTTTTGTAGTATAGGAGGCTGGTTTCAACCAGTCTATTTCGGGCGCTCGCCAATCTGTGGAAACTGGAAATAGGCGCGCAAATGCACCGCGCCAGCGCGGTTAAGGTGCCCGCGGTCGCGATACAGAAAAACACCGTCTTTCAGAGGCGTACAGGTTATTGCATCGCAGAAAATGTCGCTGGGATCGATAACAAAAACACCGTCATAGTCGCTGGCGATAGCCGCAAACACCGGCAAGGTTTGTTCCTGCCCAACCGTCGCCCGCGCCCGCTCCAGCCCGCAGCGCGCAGCCCCTGCGTCGGTTTCCAGAGATTGCGCAATACAGCGGACCGGCAACGCATCATAATGCGGTATCCGCTCAATAATCAGCACATCGATGTTTCGCTCAATAAAGAACCCAACGAGAGCACGCATATAAGCGTCTAAGGTATCGCGCTCAGGCATTGCGAGCGCGCCCTCGGTGATCGCGCGGTTGGGGGCGAGAGCGCCGATATAGGTCGGCCAGTTGGCCGACAAAATTACCAGCTTCAGTCCCGGATTGTCCTCAACAAATTCTAAAGCCGCCTGATGATAGCGCTCGCAGTTAGACGTAATCCTGGCCGGCAAGGCGGTGCGTATAGATCCGAGAACCGGGCCGCATTGACTTTGTGTCGCCTGACGGCCGGCGAGGCCGGCGTCACGCGCCCAGTCTGCGATTAGCGGGGTGAAATGGTCTGCATTGGAATCGCCAAACAGGGCGACCTCGTAGGACTCATTGTCGGCCTTCCGGCGTCCGAAATTGCACTCGCCGTCAGTGCGCGAAATGTTTTCAAAACCGTCGCATTGATGGCGCATCGGATTGCCATGGCTCATATCGGCAAACATCTGCCCGACGGGGCCGGAATACCGCATTGGAACGCCGTCAAGTTCGCGGATAAGAACGCCGCTCGTGGCCAAAAGCGCCATCGCCGCGACGCCAGACGCCATAACCATGCGGGCATTGTTTTTTTGCCGCATGCGCGGCCGGCGAAACCGCGTCTCGACATAGCGCCAGGATAGGGCAGCAATGAGCGTGCTGGCGATAACCAGTTCGGAAAGCTCGATATCGGTGAGCGCGCGGCCCGCATAATATCGCGCGAATGTAAAAAGCGGCCAATGCCACAGGTAAAGCGAGTAAGAGATTAAGCCGACAAAAACCAACGGCCGCCAGGACAACACTCGAGCGCCGAGGCTGTGTTGGCCAAGCCCGGAAACTATCACCAGCGCCGTCCCAAGACAGGCAGGCGCCGCATTCAAGCCCGGAAAAAGAGACTGGCGCGACAATAACACAGCGCTTGATACAATCATCGCTGCGCCAATGATCGAAACGCCGGACGCAATGACTGGGCGCAGCGACACCGGCCTGGCGAGCGCCAGGAGCGCGCCGATCAATAACTCCCATGCGCGCGGCGCCAGCATGTAGAATGCGTAATCGGCATCTGATGATAATAAAGCCTCAGCATGCGCGAAGGACGCAACGCCAAGACCGGCGACAATAGCGAACAGCATATATCGCGACCGGAATTTTAGTATGCTCACCAGGAGCAGCGGCCAGATAAGATAAAACTGATCCTCCACTGCAAGCGACCATGTATGCAGAAGCGGCATTTCATACGCCGGGGGTGAGAAATATCCCGCCTGGCCATGAAAATAAAAGTTGGCGAACATGACAGATGCAGCGGTCAGGCTGCGCCCGAACTCCTCATAGGCGTCCGGTAAAAAAACCATCGCCCCAAGCACGGTGACGGCGGCAAAACACACCGCCGCCGCCGGCGCCAATCTGCGGACGCGGCGCACCAGAAAACCGAAATAGCTGAAGTCGCCAGCCCGCATGTCCGCCGCCAGCAGCCTGGTGATCAAAAAGCCGGAGATCACGAAAAAGACGTCGACGCCGATAAAGCCGCCAGGCAGAAGCTGCGGCCAAGCGTGGTAAATTACGACGCTGGCGACCGCGAATGCGCGCAGGCCGTCAATATACGGCAGATAAGGCTGAGCGGAGGATTTCATTTGCTACTAGGCGGCGGCGTCATGCAGAACGCCAGTGATTAAGCGTATTGCCGAACAATTGAAACAGCACTGTTAATGGCAGGCGCGGGCGCCCTCGCCCTATTACCAGAAAATGGAGGCCACGGCCGGAATCGAACCGGCGTACACGGCTTTGCAGGCCGCTGCGTAACCACTCCGCCACGTGGCCATCCAGAAAAGCCCATCGGACTTTGGGAGTGGGCCGCTCTCTTAGCGCGCCGGCCGGGCCCGGTCAAAGCCAAATATTAGAGGTTAGAGTATCGGGCGATTAATAGGAATCTCCCGATACTCTAGATTCTTTATTGCGCGCCGGCCCGCGCGCGAATGCGCGCTAACGATAACTTGACCGCCTTCGCGGTCAGATGCGAAAAACCGGCCTCATCCTGAGCTTGTCGAAGGGCCCACTTTGTCGCCCGGCGCTCTAGCCGGGAACATCTCAAAAACCAAACCCGCTGCGCACAACCAGCGTGGTCGCCGCCGGGGTTTCATAGGCGCCGAAAGTCTGATGGATAAGGTTGATGTCGATGGCGCCGAGCGGTCCGTTCTGGAGCCGATAGCCGGCTTCAAAATCTAGGCGCCGGCCAGCAAAAGCGAGCGGTGCGGACACGGTTTCAAATGACAGCGCCTCGGTCTGCTTGTTAAAACCTGTCGGCAGAGTGAGGCGTGCGACGCCGGTTTCTATCTGCAATGGCTGCGATATCCCTAGCCAAAGACTATCATTCGCGTTCACCAGCCCTTCGCGCACCAGCGCCACTGAAAACTGCGTTGTCGTCAGGTTTGAAAAATCGTCAATCAGCGCGCCGAAACCATCAGTTTCCGCACGCGTGTATCCGGCTGCAAACCGTCCTTTCAGGCGCCATCTTTGCGCCGGCGACCAGTCCGCCTCTACTGCCCCATAAATGGTGGAGCTGGCCGTATTGTCGCCGGAAAAGCGCGCATCAAGAACCGCGCCTTGTTCGCGGCGCAAACCCTGCTCAACCCGCATATGCAGATTGCGCGTATTATAGCTGAGCCCGGCGCGCATAGTCGCGGCGTTGCGCGTCGGCGCGGCCGCGCCATCCGGCGTCAGGCCAAATGCATCAGCGTAATAATCATAGGCGTAAGAAACCAGGAAATCGGCGGCGATGCGTTTTGAGAGCGGCGTCTTCATGAATGTCGTGACTGCGGCCTTTGCATCCGGCAAATACGCGTCTCGAAAGGCGCTGCGGGCGAGAAACGGCGTGCGCCGCATCGGTATGTTCATCCGATCTGCGGCCTCGGCGGTAAACCCTTGCGCGACCATCACCGAACGTCCGGCGCCAAGGTCATTGGTCAAGGCGATTGCGATTGTATCCTCAGTGACATCATTACGCGCAAAGGCGCCGTCAAACGCCGCCGCCTGATTGAGGCCAACATCGCTATAAGAACGATCACGAGAGGAAAGGCGCATGCGCATGGCCATACGCCCGTTCACCCGCTGATTGGCATAGGCATGATTATCAAACGGGCTGAACACCCGCTCAATATTGAAGCCACTCAACTCAGCAAGCCCCACCGTTGCGCCAAAACTAGCGCGGAAATCACGATTATATTTGTCCTGCACTACGATGTCTCCGATCGCCGCAAGACCGCTGCCAAACACAGGCGACATCTGCGCGGTCGCTCCGGTGATCGACGCGACCGAACCGGCAACGCTTGTAACCGTCACGCTGCCGGCCGGCGCCACCGCCGCACCAACATTTAACAGCCCACGTCCAAAAATCGGGTCAGTGCCGGGGGCGCCGAGATCGGTTGCCGTATCAAGCAGGATTTCAACCACTTCGCTTGCCGTCAGGGCCGGCCAGAGCTGACGCACCAGCGCCGCCGCGCCGGCGATATGCGGTGTCGAGGCGCTGGTGCCAGAAAAGAACTGCGTCTCGCCCGGCGCCGTTCCCAAACGAACGGTTGGTATCAACGTGCCAGGCGCAACCAGATAGATATCCGCTGCAAGACCGGCTTTATTGGAAAAACTCGCCAGCGTGTTATCGGACCTGACCGCGCCAGCGATGATCGTCGCCGGCGCGCCAGCGACATCGAAGGCGCCAAGCGCAGAAGGTTGCGGGTCATCACCGCTATCATTGCCAGCGGCAATCACAGAAACAATATCGTTGTTTTTAGTAAATGCAAAAAGGAGCGCAAATTCCGGACGGGCATCAACCTCATCCGAACCAAGAGAAAGATTGAGCACTCCAGCGCCAATAGCCGCCGCCCGAGTGACGCCCTCATCAATCGCCGCACCGAAGATGATCGGATCATCAACTGAATCATCGTCGCCACGAAAAATCAGAAGCTGTACTTCCGGCGCAACGCCGTGAACGCCGATACCATCCCTTTCGGCGCCGATAATGCTTGCCACCGGCGTTCCATGATCATCTTCGTCCTGCAGCGAAGGTATCGCCCGCACATCAGCCGCCGGCACGACGCCGGCAATCACCAGGTCTGCACTTTGCGGGTGAATACGGTTTTGAAATTCAGGATTATTGAGATCGATGCCGGTATCGACAATCGCGACAATAACGCCCGCACCGGTGGCGCCCTGGTCGTAAGCGGCCAATGCATTGATCTGCGCAAGGCCAGGTTGATTGCGGAATTCGGCAGTATCGAAATTTGGAGGTGGAGGCGGTGGTGGTGGAGGCGCAGGCGCAGGCGCAGGAGCGATAGTTGTTCGCGGGCGCGTACCGCTTGAGGAGCAAGCGCCGAGCATAACGCCAGCGCCTAACACAAATGCTGCAAACAGACGCTTTCGGGTACTGAACACCATTTACCACCATCGAAATCCGCGAAGGGATCAAAGCGGATATAGTAAAAAAGGTAAAGTGAGGTTACTCAGCGTTTTCATTAAAATTGTAAGGAATTTTACCAGATAGACGCTGTTAAACACTGGTTTTTATTACATATCTGGCCCGAATGTCTTCGAGGTTGGAAATCCCTTTGGCGCAATGCGCCCGGCCTGGGCGCGTTTGCCGAGATATGGCTTCCAGCCTTCAACCGTCTGGATGCGCCCCGACCGGTCGGTCCAGGTCAGGCCGTC
>JAJFGE010000083.1 GCA_021776295.1 Hyphococcus sp. | reverse complement strand
ATGAGCCGGCACAAGAAAGAACTGGACGCCTTTTTGGACGACGCGCTCGCGATGTAGCGGCGTCCTTCGCAACGGAGAATATCATGTCGACCGAAATCCGCGTTCCCGCCTTGGGAGAATCTGTCACCGAAGCGACTATCGCCAAATGGTTGAAACATGAAGGCGACGCTGTCGGCGTTGACGAGCCGCTGGTGGAACTGGAAACCGACAAAGTGTCAGTCGAAGTGCCGGCGCCGCATGCTGGCGTTCTGGCGAGCATTGCGGTGCAGGAAGGCGACACGGTTGAGGTCGATGCGCTTCTTGGCGCCATCGAAGAAGGCGGCGCGGCGGCGAAGGCGAGCCCTGCTGCGGCGCCTGCGCCAGCGCCAGCGCCAGTCGCCACATCAGCCGGCGGCGAAGAAATAGAAGTGCGCGTGCCGGCATCTGGCGAATCGGTGACCGAGGCGGATATTGGCGAATGGCTGAAAAAAGAAGGCGACGCGGTTACCGCCGATGAGCCGATTGTTAGTCTGGAGACGGACAAAGCCGCGATGGATGTACCGGCGCCAGCCTCTGGCGTGCTGGTAAAAATCGCCGCACAAGAAGGCGACACGGTGGAAGTCGGCGCGCTGCTCGCCGTTATTCAAAAAGGCGCCGCGGCAAAAACCAATGGCGCAGCGCCAGCCCCTGCAAAAACTGCAAGCGCGCCAGCGCCAGCAACCAGCCAGGCGGCAGCGCTATCGCCAGCGCCGCGCCGTGTCGTCGCCGAGCGCGGGCTCGACCCTGCCGCGATTGCTGGCACCGGCAAGGATGGACGCGTTACAAAGGGCGACGCGCTTACCGCCAAAGCAAAAACACCTGCGGCGCCGAGCGCACCGCGCGACCTTGGCCCGCGCGAGGAGCGGGTGAAGATGTCGCGCCTGCGCCAGACCATCGCCAGGCGCCTGAAAGAAGCGCAAGACACCGCCGCAATGCTAACGACATTCAACGATGTTGATATGAGCGCGGTGATTGAGCTTCGAAAACAGTACAAAGACCTTTTTGAGAAAAAGCACGGCATCAAGCTCGGTTTTATGTCGTTATTCGTAAAGGCCTGCGTTCACGCCCTCAAAGAAGTGCCGGACGTCAATGCAGAAATTGACGGAACCGACATCATCTACAGAAATCACTATGATATCGGCGTTGCTGTCGGCTCGGACCGCGGCCTTGTGGTGCCGGTTGTTCGCGATGCCGATATGATGTCGCTGGCGGAAATTGAACTGGCGATCACCGATTTCGGCAGGCGCGCGCGCGCCGGTGATTTGAAACTGGAAGAGATGCAAGGCGGCACCTTCACGATTTCCAATGGCGGCATTTACGGCTCGCTGCTGTCGACGCCAATTTTGAACATGCCGCAATCGGGCATTCTCGGCATGCACCGCATCGAGCAGCGCCCGGTGGCGCGCGATGGTGAAGTTGTGGTGCGGCCAATGATGTATCTGGCAATGTCCTATGACCACCGCGTCGTCGATGGCAAAGGCGCCGTCACCTTCCTGGTGCGCGTTAAAGAAAACCTCGAAGACCCGCAACGCTTGCTTCTCGATCTTTAAGGAAAATCAGAGATGTCTGAACCCTATGACGTCGTCATCATCGGCGCCGGGCCCGGCGGTTATAACGCCGCGATCCGCGCCGGGCAGCTTGGCCTGAAGGTTGCGATCATTGAAAAGCGCGACAGCAAAAAGCTTGGCGGGACTTGTCTCAATGTTGGCTGCATTCCGTCCAAGGCGCTGTTGCATGCCTCGGAGCTTTATGAGGCGGCGGGGAACAATTTTGAGGGTCTCGGCATTAAAATCAGCGGCCTCGCGCTCGATCTGGATCAGCTGCTCAAACAAAAAGACGACGCCGTTGACGGCTTGACCAAGGGCGTTGCCTATCTGATGAAGAAAAACAAAGTCGAGACGTTTTTCGGCGCCGGGGAAATTATCGCGCCCGGCAAGGTTCGTGTCAGCGGCGAGACCTCAGCTGAGCTTGACACCAAAAACATCATCATCGCCACCGGCTCGGAAGTCACGCCGCTGCCGGGCGTCGATATTGACGAGGTGCAAATCGTCTCCTCCACCGGCGCGCTTGAGTTTGCCTCCGTACCGAAACATCTGGTGGTCATTGGCGGCGGGGTTATCGGCCTTGAGCTTGGCTCGGTCTGGCGCCGGCTCGGCGCTGAGGTGACGGTGGTTGAATATCTCGACCGCATCCTGCCGACCATGGACGGTGAGGTGTCGAAACAGTTTCAGCGGATTTTGAAAAAACAGGGCGTTGCCTTCAAGCTGTCATCGAAAGTGACGGGGGCGCAAACGCTGAAAACAAAAGTTAAACTATCGGTTGAGCCTGCCGCCGGCGGCGACAGCGAACAGATTGACGCTGATGCGGTGCTGGTCGCCATCGGCCGGCGCCCCTTTACCGAAGGTCTCGGGCTTGAAAATATCGGTGTCAAACGCGACAAGCGCGGCGTCATTATCACCGATCATTTCCGCACTAATATTGACGGCGTGTGGGCGATTGGCGATGCGATAGACGGGCCGATGCTGGCGCATAAAGCGGAAGATGACGGGGTTGCCTGCGTCGAGCTACTGGCCGGCAAGGCTGGACATGTCAATTACGAGACAGTGCCGAGCGTCGTTTACACCTATCCGGAAATCGCCTCGGTTGGCAAAACCGAAGAGGAGCTGAAGGCGGCGGGCGTCGAATATAAAGTCGGCAAGTTTCCGTTCGCGGCTAACAGCCGCGCGAAAACCAATCATGAGACGGACGGTTTTGTAAAAGTGTTGGCCGACGTCGTCAGCGATAGGGTTCTCGGCTGTCATATTATTGGCCGCGAGGCCGGCGAGTTAATCGCCGAAGTCGTCAGCGTGATGGAATTTGGCGGCGCCTCGGAAGACATCGCCCGCACCTGCCATGCGCACCCGACGCGCTCAGAAGCCATCCGCCAGGCGGCCATGGGCGTCGAAGACTGGACCATGCAGGCGTAAACCCCGCTCTGGGTTTGTGGGCAAACCAAAAGAACTCCCAATGAATTTAACGCTTGCAGACCTGGTCGGATTTATCGGCGTTGCGCTCGTCGTTGGAACCTATTTCCTCTCACAAATCGGACGCATGGATGTTACCCGCCTGCTCTATCCGATGTTGAACGGCATCGGCGCCGCGCTAATCATTTTCTCCCTCATATTCGCCTTCAGCGCCGCAGCTTTTGTGGTTGAGGTGTTTTGGCTGGCAATCAGTTTGGTTGGGGTGGTTCGGGCGCTATTGAAATCGCGGAGGGGTTCGAAAAATTGAGCGGCGTGTTGGCAATTTTGCTAACCGTCCAGA
>JAJFGE010000082.1 GCA_021776295.1 Hyphococcus sp. | reverse complement strand
CGAGGCCAATCCGCAACAACAGCGCTTCAAAACGCGGGTCAGACCTCAGTCCATCCATTTCTGGCGCAACATTGAGCCACGCCATGGATCGACTACGAATATCATAGGCTTCTTCCAGCAAAGCAAACGCCTTATCGTTTTCTCCCAAGCCTGCGTGAATTGTCGCCAGATGGTAGGGTGAGACATAGTCTTCTTTGCGCAGGGCTTCGAGTTTCCTGAGCGCTTCTCGCGCCTGATCAGGGTGACCTGAAATCGCATATGTATATCCAAGTGCGCTAATGGGCAGTGCGTGCCCTCCACCTGCGGCGATCGATTTGCTAAAATAAGAAAGCGCCTCGTTATATTCCCGAAGGTGTAAATGATACTGACCGACGCCCCAAAGGACGCCCCAGTGGTTAGGATAAACTTCCGCTGTTTGTTCAAACGCCTTCTTGGCGTCAATTAGATTATCCGCTTTCAAATATTGCCAACCTAGATTGACGCCTGCAGCGCGCGATAACGGGTCAAGTCTTCTGGCTGCCTCCGCCTCCTTGATTGCCTCATCTTGCCTGCCCATGGCCTCGAGATAAAAGCTGTAAAATATGTGGGCTCTTGAATAGCTAGGATTTATTTCTATCGCGCGTTCGAATGATTCCTCCGCACTGCGCCAGTCCCAATCATACTTTAACTGAATGATTCCAAGAAAGGCATAGGGCTCGGCTCGATGGCTATCGAGTCTCAGCGATTCCATAACGGCTTTTTTTGCCGCGGGCATTCCTTCACTCGGTTTGACCAATTCAAAGCCATGACCGCCCAACAGGCAGTAGCACGCCGCCATTCCCGAATATGACGGCGCGTATTTCGGCTCTAGTTCAATCGATTGTTGGAAATATTTGATCGCTTTTTTAAATCCGTCTTCCGTTATGGAATTCAAAAAGAATCGCCCCTTAAGATGGGCCTCGTAAGCTACAGGGTCGAGATCGAATACTCGGGTTGAATTTTGTGCGCTTGTCGGCGTTATCTGCTCGACGATCGATGATACGATGCGCATAACGACATCGTCTTGTAGGCGGAGCACGTCAGACATTCCACGCTCGTAGCTTTCCGCCCATAAATGACGGTCGGATTTAGCTTCAATGAGCTGGACGGAAATACGAACTCTTGTCCCCACTCTCATCACCGAACCTTCAACCAAATGGCTAACGCCCAGCTCATTCGCGATATCCGCGATCGGCTGGTTGCTATCCTTGTAGGCGAGGGCTGATGTCATTGATGTCACATGCGCGACACGTTGTTGAGCTAATCCGGTAATGAGGGCATCGGTCATGCCTTCGCTAAAATAATCCTCGGCGGGGTCACCAGAAAAATTGCGGAGTGGCAAGACAGCTATAGAGTTGATAAGACTTGCTTCCGCCCTGCGCTCGGCCTGCGACCAAGGAATTGACTGTCCGGTTGCATAAAAAACGATGACTGCAACAGCTATGATCGTGGGAATTGCTATTGCGATGAAGCGGGCGCTCGCCCAAAGTGGTAAAGACGGTAGGGAAGAAGAAATATTTCCCTGTTCATTCGCTTTTTTTCTTGTGTTCACAAAGCTGAAGCAAGGAACATAGCTGCCAGTGGGAAGGGTTATCCTAACAGCGTCATCGCGACCGTTGATAGCGTTGTATTTTTCAAGCTTACCACGTAATCGGCTCGCCTCGACACGCACAATGGAGCTTGTCTGTGGGTCAAAGGACTCATCACGATCGAAGACGTCAAGCGCGATGGCGTATTCTTTCAATTGATCTGATCGGCCGGCCAGGGTCTCCAAGACAATGAACCGTAACAACTTTTGCAGACGTATTGATGACGTAAACTCTGCGTTGGACAGTATCCGCTCAAGTTGGTTCAGAATTTCGGCGTGAGACGGTTGGCGACGTCGTTTCGCGTCGTCATTGGGGGGTAATGGCACGTGGTCAGCAGGTCCTGTCACAGTTTCCCGGTTCGTATTCATCAGTTCCGCACAAATGACTATACAGATTTTTTGCGATGCGCATTAATATTACTAAGCGATTGATATTACTATCATTAGTTGGCGTACTCACGATGCGCAATAGCTCCCGTCGGCCATGTTACTTCCCGTTAGAAACTTCTTCCTTTGAATAATTCGGTGAATGCTTTGGGCGTTCTCGGCCAATCCGAGCTTGCGCTCCCGGAATTGAGCTCAGAATTCAACAAAGGAGAGTTAAATGCATTTGAAATCCTATTTAGCAATTTTGGCTTTTATCTCGGTATCGAGCGGCCTTTTCCTGGGCAACGCCGCTATGGCCGAAGAGGCTGTGGAAAAGACGCTCTATGAACGGCTTGGTGGTTATGCAGGTGTTTCTGCTGTTACTGACGAGTTTGCGGACCGTTTATTCGCCGACCCCAAAATAAATCAGTTTTTTATCGGCTTTGGTGATGATACGCGGGCCTCGTTCAAACAAAAAAACAAAAATTTGGTGTGCAATGTCACGGGTGGACCATGCAAAGTCATCAGCCGGCCCGCAAATGTGGTTCATGGCGGATTAGGAATTACGGCCGCCGATTTTGACGTCGTCGCAGGCCATTTGAAAGATGTTCTAGTCGAATTCGAAGTGCCGGAAGCCGAGCAGGATGAGCTCTTTGCGATCATCCTATCGTTGCGTCCTGCCATTGTGGACCGGCCAGACGAGAAGAAACTCAGCAAAGACAAGCCAGCCAAGCGTTAAACGCTGATTGCGAAGCATGCTTGTGCTGATTGCCCCTTCCCCGCCGTGCCCCAACGGCGCTGCCAATCGCAACAAGCATGCCTCGCGACTTCCCTGTGTGGGTATTGTCCTAAACTCAAAAATTGGAGGCGGCTATGTTCGATTATCAAAAAAACTTCAAGACGGCGGTCGCCGCCGTACGGACTGAGGGACGGTACAGGGTGTTCGCCGACATCGAGAGAATAAGAGGCGATTTTCCGCAGGCCACATATTATAGCGCCAACGGTCCTCGAGAGATTACGGTTTGGTGTTCAAACGATTACCTTGGAATGGGCCAGCACCAAGCGGTAACAGACGCGATGCACGCAGCCGTCGAGAAAGTTGGCGCTGGTGCTGGCGGCACACGAAATATAGCCGGAACAACACACTTCCATGTTAAGCTTGAGCATGAATTGGCCGAACTTCATGGCAAAGAATCGGCGCTATTGTTCACATCGGGTTATGTGTCGAATGAAGCGACACTTTCTACAATTTCACATATTCTAACTGATTGCATTATCCTGTCGGACGAACTCAATCATGCATCAATGATTGAAGGCATTCGCGGCGGCCGGAGTGCAAAACTTATCTGGCGCCATAATGACCTTGATCATCTTGAAGAATTACTAAGCGTTTTACCGCGCGACCGGCCAAAGGTTATTGCGTTTGAATCCGTCTATTCAATGGACGGTGATATCGCGCCGCTCCGCGAAATCTGTGACCTTGCGGATAAGTACAACGCATTTACTTACCTTGATGAAGTTCACGCAGTGGGTTTGTACGGTCCAGAGGGCGGCGGAATTGCGCAACGCGACGGCATTTCAAACCGAATAGATGTAATTGAGGGAACTCTCGGTAAGGCATTCGGCGTGATGGGCGGCTATATTGCGTCAACATCTGCATTCGTGGATGCCATAAGATCTTATGCGTCTGGATTTATCTTTACGACAGCGCTTTCACCCGTCCTCGTCGCGGGCGCCCTCGCCAGCGTAAGGTATTTACGCGGCGCCAACGAGCTGCGTGTGCGGCATCAAGACAGAGCAGCAAAATTAAAAGCCACGCTTGGCGCTGCTGGTCTGCCGGTTATGCCGTCAGTCAGTCATATTGTGCCTCTCCATGTGGGCGATCCTGTGCGCTGTAAGGAACTTACAGATTTTCTGCTCGAGCGGCATGACATTTACGTCCAGCCAATCAACTACCCGACCGTGCCGAAGGGAACGGAACGGCTGCGTCTTACACCGTCGCCGCTTCATACCGACAACCACATCGCAGTTCTTAACGATGCGCTAAATGACGCCTGGGCGGAGTTGCGACTGCAGTATGCGGCATAAAAATTCGGCATTAATTTTAACACTCGCAACTAAGGAGGATTTAGTAAAATGAGAAAAGTTTTGTTGACAATTCTTTTGACTGGCCCGCTGATTGCAACCGGGTGCGGTAATTCCCAAGACCAAGCCTCAAGCAGACACGGTTCGGCCGTGGAGCCGACAACCCATGATGCTAGTTACACGTCTGAGGGCCATTTGATTCGCCCAGACAATTGGCGTGAGTGGATATATATCGGCACGCCAGTTACGCCAAACGGGCTGAATGGCGGAGAGGCTCCATTCCCAGAAATTCACTCAGTCTATATCGATCCGACCAGTTGGGATCATTGGAAAAAAACTGGAACCTTCCGTGAGGGAACCATGCTAGCTAAAGAACTTTCTATGGCTATTTCTGAAGGAGCCCATGAAGACGGTTCCACCGATCAAGTTTCTGGGCGCGGATATTTTCAGGACATTTTCTCAGGCCTTGAATTCGCAATCAAGGATTCCGTGCGCTACGCCGATGAGCCCGGAAATTGGGCTTATTACAGTAGCGGCCATGCACCTGGCGTAGCATATCCCGACACGATGGAAGCCCAGCCGGCCCAAGCCTGCAATACGTGTCATGAATTCAATGCCAATGACGACTGGGTATTCATGCAATTCTATCCGGTCCTGAAAGAAGCCAAAGGCGGACAGGTGCATAACCAAGACTAATTGCGGATTTTTCTGAAAACAAAGGAACTCGAAATGGCGATATATAAAAACCCATGGCTTGCAGTCGTTGCAATCACATGTGTTGCTTTGCCCGCCTTTGGCCAAAGCGCAGCAGATACGTATTCTTCCGTAGTTTCTGCTGACGGCGCCATTCATGTGCCAGAACACTACCAAGAAGAAATGGTGTTTATTGGCGCTTGGGGAATGAAAGGCTCAGGCGCAGAAAAAATTACCGGTTTTCATAATGTCTACACGACGTTGGATGTCGTCAATCATTACCAGAAAACAGGCGAATTTCTCGATGGAGCAGTCCTGATCAAGGAACTACTTGGTGCAAATTCGGGACGTAAAACCACCGGCGATCTCGCCTGGGGCGGTAAAATTACCGGCTGGTTTGTCATGGTCAAGGACCGCGAAGACAGGTTTCCTGACAACCCCTTATGGGGCAACGGATGGGGCTGGTCGTATTTTGACGCCTCGGATTTGAACAACACAACATCGACCAATTTTCGCAGTGATTGTTTAGGGTGTCACATCCCTGCCCAAAAAGATGATTGGATATTTATGGATGGTTATTCGCTGTTGAAAAAAGCAAATTAAGCAATGTGCTTAATCATCGTGCATCGGATACCCTTCCGTACCCACACTGTTACTCGCTGTTAGAAATTTCAATCGTTCAACTGATAGTGAAAGATCTTGGCGTTCTTGCCAATCCGAACTTTTGACTTACGGGATCGGCTGAAACAAACCAAGCGAGAGCATTATCATGTGTAACCAATCGAACTCAAAATCTGCAACACGAGAAAGGAACTTATTATGTCGGATGCAATAGTGCATTTAGAGGCTGGGGTTAATGACCTTACACAACAGGGAAAGATCATAGATTCCATAGACAAGTATTATGCCGATCATTGCGTTTTCACAGAAAGCGACGGTTCAGCACGCACATCGAAACGTGATCAACGCGCACACCTTCAAGGCTTTTTCGAAAGCCTGAAGAGCTTCGACGGAGCAACATTGCACGGTCAATCTACCGGTGATGACATATCCATGAGCGAGTGGACGTTTAACATGACCGGCGGCGACGGCGACAAGATAGTTTGGAATGAAGTCCTGGTCCGCCGCTGGAATGATGGCAAGATCGTCGCTGAACGATACTACACATCATAAGACTTCCGGTAAGCGGCTCACCTTCAACATCAGTGTCGTGAACGTCAATAACGTTCACGGCATATTCTCTTAGAGCCCGTTCCAAAACGAACGGAGTCATTTCAATCCGTTAGCGTCGGTGAAACCTCCCTCGTGTCATTGCCGGACTTGTTCCGGCAATCCAGGGCTGCAAATAGCGGAAATTTCTGGATCACCGGGCTGGATTGAGCAAGCAATTCAGGCCCGGTGATGACAACTGATAATGCGTACTTCTTTTTGAGCCAGGCATTTACGGTTACTTGATCGCCATTGCTTAGGAGCTGATCTAGAGCATTTCCGGATAAGTGTGACACGGTTATCCGATACAAATGCGGCAAACAAAGAATCTAGAGCAAACCCATGATTCAATTTAACTCGGATTTGCTCTAGTGTTTCCGGCAGGTCGCCGAACCGCAAGTTCGCGTCGCCGAGATCAACGTCGCGCGCAGCTTCCACAATAGAAGCGTCGAATAATGTGTCCGTCGTCACGGTGATCGTGTTGCCTGCAATTTTATCGTTATTATCATTGCCATCCGCCGAGAGGTAGGCGGCTCAGTACCCGCAACGCGTCATCTGGCTCATACCTGACGCCATTGATAAAGATGCTGCCAAAGCCCGTGATGACGCCGGTTGCGGACCCGATGTCGCCATTGCTTGCGGTGGCAGCGGCGCCGCTATGGGGGTTGGAGCGGGGCTTGTGTTTTCACTACAGGCAGATAAGTCAGCCGCGAAACCGACAACCAATGGATAACGTAAATTCATTACGCACCCCAAAAAATGACTGCGCCATTTAGATTGACGGCTCAGCCGGCTGTTTTATTTCGCCTGAAGATGAACGTTTACAATTTATTAGCTAACCCATTCAGAATGTTAAATTTTATGTAAAATAATATTTCGCTCTACCGGGGAATAATACCGCCTCTGACCCGTCATCGCGGATAGTAACGAGCCAAATTCAGGAGAATTGAAATGAAGTCGCGTATCAAACTTTTATCCGGCGTCGCATTTTCCGCGGTTATCGGGCTTGCCTATCCCGCAGCGGCCGCTCAACAGCCTGCGCCATTCGAGCTGGCGTTTTTACAGAGCAGCCCGGATGACGATATTGGATCCGATGGTCTGAAACGTCGCGGCGACGGCACGATCGATGACGATCAGCCAGGTCAACCTGATGTTGACGACGACATTGGCCCCGATGGGTTAAAACGTCGCGGCGACGGCACAATAGATGATGATCAGCCAGGTTCTGATGATGATTCACTCGATGACGACGACGATGATCGGCGCGGGCGCAATCGAGGCCGCCGTGGTGAATTCGAAACCGATGATGACGGCGAGAATCGTGGTCGTGGTCGCGGGAGAGGGCGCGGACGAGGCGATGATGCTGATCGTGCAGCCCGCGAAGAAGCTCGCGATGCTGAGCGCGAAGCGAAAGATACAGAAAAAGAAGCTAGAGAAGCCGCCAAAGAGGCGGAAAAAGAAGCGAGAGAAGCTGCTAAGGAAGCAGAAAAAGAGGCTAAGGAAGCCGCTAAAGAGGCGAGAGAAGCAGCCAAAGAAGCTGCCGAAGAAGCTGAAGAAGCCGCAAAAGAAGCTGCGGAAGAGGCTGAAGAGGCTGCGAAGGAAGCCGCAGAAGAAGCTGAAGAGGCGGCCAAAGAGGCTGCCGAAGAAGCGGAAGAAGAAGCTAGAGAAGCTGCCCGCGATGAAACGGAAGACGAAATCGAGGACGAAATCGAGGACGAAATCGAGGATGAAGTCGAGGACGAAATCGAGGATGAAGTCGAGGACGAAATCGAGGACGAAGTCGAGGACGAAATCGAGGACGAAGTCGAGGACGAAATTGACGATGATATCGACGATGACGTTGACGACGACGTCGATGACAATAGCGGTCAAGGATAACCGTCCAAAATTGCGCGGCGGTCCGAGCCGCCGCGCAACTTACGGTTAGCCGCAACGAGTAATCTAGAAAATCAATGAGGTCGAAGACATGAAAAACCAAAAGAAAAGCATCCTAATTAGTACCGTATTGATGTCGGGCGTTTCCGCTCACGCGCTCGCCCAGCAGGCAAAAACTGAAGAGCGACTTGAATCGCCATTCAGCGTCGAGGTCAGCGCTGGCGTTGAATATGACAGCAACATCTCGGTCAATGAAATTGACAGCAGTACAGGCGCCGATGACTTTGCGGCGGTATTGGATGCTGATCTCGAATTTGAGACTGAACTCGGCGAGGATACAGAATTTGGGCTGGGTTACAGCTTTTCACAAAGCCTGCATGCAGACTTCACGAATTTCGATATCCAATCGCATTTTGCCTCCGCTGAGCTATCTCACGATTTCGGTGAGTTCGAAGCCGGCGCAGCCTATCGTTTTATCTATACGCGCCTTGGCGGCGAGGGCTTTTTGGTAATGCAGCAATTCTCGCCGTATCTGACCAAGTTCTTCGGCAAAAAAATATTTATACGCACTAACTACACTTATAGCGATAAGGACTTTGAAAACCGGATCGACCGCGACTCGACCGTCCATGCGGGCGGCGCGGATTTTTACTACTTCCTGAAGGGTGTGAGCACATACTTCGTTGCAGGATATAAGTATAAGAATGAAGATGCTTTCGATCCCCAGTTCGACTTTGAATCTCACAATGTAAAGGCTCGCTTCACGCAGCGATTTCCTATAGGCGAGCGTGATGCCAAGCTGAAGCTCGGCTGGCGTTATGAGAGCCGGGATTATTCTTCGATCACGCCTTCTATCGGTGCCATTCGAGATGATAGCCGCCATCGTTTTCAGGCTGAACTTGAGATCCCGGTAACTGACAGCATTTATGCGTTGCTAGAATATGAATATTCGGATTTTTCGTCAAACTTGGCGTCAGCGGACTATACGCAAAATCTAGCGGGCGCACGCCTCGGCATTCGATTCTAAGAGCAAATCCGAGTTAAATTGAATCATGGCTTTGCTCTAGATTCTTTGTTTGCCGCATTTGTATCGGATAACCGTGTCACACTTATCCGGAAATGCTCTAGACAGAGAAGACTATCCGGGGGGCGGCGAGTTAACAGTGTTGCGACAGCATGGGGTCAGGTCGACTTCGACCTCAACCTGATCCTGCTTCCGCAGCCGGTCCGCCCACATACTCTCTACAAGCGGGCGGATCGCAGTAGGCTGGCGCGGCGGTATTATTCGGCGCGCCAGCTTCTTTCCGTTAAACGGTTGCTGTCGGATTAATCCGTCAGAGGTCTGATTAGCCCGTATCCATAAACTGGATCGAAGCCTTCACGGCCCAAATCTTCGGCCTGATTAGCAAATTCGTTTAAACGATGAACGGTGATGCGCCCGTCCGGCCCTAACGAGGCTGCCAATATCGCCGTTACAAACGGGGCTGCCATAGACGTTCCTGAAGAAGCGGCGAACTCGCCATGATCGGCTGCATGCAGCACGTTGACGCCAGGCGCTGCGAAATCTACATGGTCGCCACGGTTGGCGAGGCGGTAGATTTTCTTTTTCTTCGATACGGCGGTGACGGCGACAACGTTATCGTAAGCTGCAGGATATAGCGGGGGCGCCGCCGGGCCGTCATTGCCGACTGCCGCAACAACAATCGTCCCTTGCTCATAAGCTCGGTCGATCGCGCTTTTTAAAATTGTATTTGGCGGTCCCGTGAGACTCATATTGACGACCGCCACGTTATTCTCGGTCATCCAGTCGAGTGCGCGAACGAGGCTCGTCGTCGTTGCTGATTGGGAACCTGCCTGTGAGTTGAAGAACACCGATGCGGCGAACACTTTCGCTTTCGGTAACAGGCCATGATAATCCTCGCTTTCGCCGGCGAGAATTGACGCGACCGAAGTCCCGTGTGTTTCTGGCTGCTGGTGCTCATAAGGCACGAAATTTTCGACTTGAAGATGAGCATTTCTAAGCGATGAGTGGGTTACATCGACATTAGTGTCGATAATTCCAATGGACCGGCCGGCGCCGTCGCCAAGCGCCGGGATATCGAATAACTCCGCCGGCGCCGAACCATGGCGCTCTTTTCGGGTCTTTTTCGTTCCCGGGCGGTAACCGTGTTTGTGATAGACGTGGTTGTAATCTATGTCAGCGCCAGGCGCGGCGTCCCTGATCGCCGCTTCGGTTTCCTTGATGCTGAAACGATCCGACGCCTCCACGCGCGCCAGGACGAGATCAAGCCCGTCTAGAGTTTCGATTTCCTTGGCGACAAAGCCTTTGTCGCTAAGCGCGCTAATCGCATCGGGTGGAGCCAGCATCAACCACTCGCCGCGGCTGATTTCATTGCCTTCATCGTCATAAGCGACGGCGAAAACACGGTCCTCGCTTACTGTTGACGAGGCGCTTTCGCCGGCGTTGGAGGCAGAATTCGACGATCCTTTGCCCGAATTACCATCGCCGTCATCGTTTTCGTCATTGTCGTCGTCGTCTTCATTATCGTCGTTGTCATCATCATTATCGTCATCTTCACTGGAACCGGAGTTAGACGATCCGGAGCCGGAATTTTCCTCCTCCTCGTTCTCGTCCTCTTCGGAATTCGACGATCCGCTGCTGCTTTCTTGCTGGTCTTCCTTCTCGGCCTCGATAGCCGAAACAGCAGACGCGTAATTATCCTCAGCTTCTTCACGCGCTAGTTCATGTTTATCACCGGCCGCCTCTTTGGCTAATTCGTATTCCGCTTGAATGGCATCCTCATCGGCGCCCGGCATGGCCAACGCTTGATCGCGTGCAATCTTCGCGTCCAACTGCGACGCCTCCTGCTCCGCATCGGCGGCAGTGCGCGCCGCATCATGTTCTGTTTTCGCAAGCATCTTCGCGTCATCGAATTGATTGTCAGTATCGCCGCTGGAGCCGCTTCGATCATCAATCGCCGACGCAATTTTGTCTTCGACTTCAACGTCCAAATCTTCGCCGTCGCCGTCTCCGGAACCGCTTTTGTCTTCGACTTCCGATTCAATGGCGTCTTCGACATCTTGTTCAATGTCGCGCTCGGCGTCTTTTTCGGAGCCGCTACTATCTTCGATCTTCGAGTCGATCTTGTCGTTTACACTGTCTTCGACGCGCGTTTCCACACCGTCTTCGACATCACCCTCGACGCTGTCTTCAACATCGCCTTCAACAGCATCTTCAATGTCGTCTTCTACATCGGACTCAATGCTGTCTTCGACGTCATCTTCAACATCGTCTTCGATGTCGCTTTCAATATCATCCTCGATGTCGTCTTCCACATCATTTTCGATATCGTCTTCGATATCATCTTCCACGTCATTTTCGAGTGCATCCTCGATATCGTCTTCAACGTCATCCTCGATATCATCCTCAATATCGTCGTCAGGCGTTCCTTCGCTACCGGATCCGGGCGCCGCCCAGGCTGAACCCAGCAAATGTGAATTACTCGACACTCCGATAGTCGGGAATGCCGCCGCCAGCACGACGAGAAGATATGGAAATGGTCGTTTCATACGGAACTACGGCGATGGTTCTGGATATAGCAAATTAACCACACATTACGCCTACCTCACCAAAATTAACTCGTTGAGTCTATTGTACCAATTCGTAAAGGTGACGTTTATAATAGCCAAAATATTCCAAAGTTTACGGGAATATAATGGGGGTCTCGCCCGTCAAAAGGAGTGAATGTCGATGAAATCAGACGCCGTGCGTCAAGGGATTGTCGAGCTTTTGCCGCGGTTACGCCGATATGCGTATGCGCTTACGGGCGCTCGCGCGGATGCTGACGATCTTCTGCAGGCGACTGTGGAGAGGCTTTTGGAAAGAGGCGTTCCAGACGATGCAAATCTGGACAAATGGGCGTTTCGCGTGTGCAAAAACATCCGGATTGATGAATTCCGGGCCCAGAAGGTTCGGTTAACGGCGGCGGCAAGCGGCAAGGTGAGTGGCGAAGAAATTGTGGATGGAGAACGTGTGATGATGCACAAAATGGCGTTTGCTGAAGTGAATGAGGCGATGAGCAAATTGCCGGACGAGCAACGCGCCGCTTTATCCCTAGTCGCACTCGAAGGATTTTCCTACGCTGAGGCCGCCAAAGTGCTTGGTGCGCCGATTGGCACCATTATGAGCCGCATCGCCAGAGCGCGAAAAGCACTCGCAGAGGCGCTTAGCTCAACAGCAACGGAAATGGCGGATGTTGATATGTCTGCCGGAGCGAAGTCATGATGATTACGGATGAAAAACTCTCCGCTTATATCGACGGCGAATTGGCGTTGAATGAGATAGAGGCGATCGACAAGGCATTGAATTCTGATGCGGCGCTCGCCGCGCGCCTGGCTGAAATGAAACGCCCCGACCGTCTCATCGCGGCGGCGTATGGCGAGATCGATAAAGATCCGATGCCGGACAGAGTCATGGATTTGCTTCGGGCTGCGCCAGGCCACGCCAAGTCGGATAATGGAAAAAAAATTATTCGATTTCCTTTTCAGCAATTTGTGTCGTTGCCACAACAATGGGCGACGCCTATCGCCGCCGCCGTCGCGCTCGCGATTGGCGTTGGAGTGGGAGTGCAGTTCATTTCTGATAATAGCCCAGAGCAACGAGAGAACATTTTATTGGCCGGTGTTATCGATGCGGCCAGTCCTGTTCATCAAGCGCTTGATAGCGTGCCGAGTTCGGAAGCTTATTCTTTGAACGGCGGTTCAATAACGCCAGTGCTCACCTTCAAATCGAGAGAAGGTGACTTTTGCCGCGAATTTTCGGTGACCTCGGATGCGGTAACAAACCGCGCTGTCGCGTGTCGGGTGAATGATCAGTGGGTCGTGCAGTTCGCGATGGTAAGTGACCGGAATATGGACCCGGGTTCATTTTCAACGGCATCGGCTGCGGCCTCTCCTGCATTTGACGGTTTCGTCGA
>JAJFGE010000081.1 GCA_021776295.1 Hyphococcus sp. | reverse complement strand
CAGGCCGAGCAGCGCTGCCCGGCGCTCTGAAATGCGGAGGCGACAGTGTCAGTGACGGCTTGTTCTAAAAGCGCGGTGGAATCGACGATCATCACATTAACGCCGCCGGTCTCGGCGATCAGCGCATCGTCATATTTTCCGTTTGCAACAAGGCTTTGGTGGATCTGTCTCGCGACTGCTGTCGATCCGGTAAAGATCACGCCGTTGACGCCGGGATGTGCGACCAGCGGAGCGCCGACAGTTGGTCCATCGCCTGGGAGATAATGCAGCGCGCCGACCGGAATGCCTGCTTTGCGCAACAGCTTGACCGCTTCAAAGGGAATCAGCGGAGTTTGTTCGGCCGGTTTGGCGATCACGCAATTGCCAGCGGCGAGCGCTGCGCTGACCTGGCCAATAAAGATTGCGAGGGGAAAATTCCAGGGAGAAATGCAAGCTACTACGCCAAGCGGGGCGCCGTTTAAATTTTCCGCTTGGCTCGCATAATACCGCAAAAAATCCACCGCTTCGCGAATTTCAGCAATCGCGTCGGACCAGGTCTTTCCCGCCTCGAAGACGGCAAGCCCCATGAAATGGGCGCCACGCTCCTCAAGCAGGTCGGCTGCGCGGCGCAAGGCTTCGGCGCGTGTCGTTGCCGGTGTTTGCGCCCAGCTTTCGGCATAGCCTGCCGCGCTGGCGCAGGCTCTATCGATATCTGCGCCCGACGCTGTTTCAACCGAGCCGACCAAATGCGCGGTGTTTGCTGGATTGACAATCGGCGCCGCGTCGCCGCCTGGCATTTTTCCTTTAATGATCGCTTTGGCGGCTATGGGTTTCATCGGCTTGCGCGCCGCATACTCTAACTCTTTCGCGGTCGGCGGATGGGTTTCATCCCAGCCCTTTGCCGAAAGACGTTCGCCATCCAAATGATCGCGCGGCGCAGGGATATTTGGATTGGCGACATTCTTAAGCGCGGCGATTTCGTCCAGTGGATCGGCGACAACATCGTCCACGGATAAATCCGGATCGATCAGCTGATTTACAAATGAGGAATTGGCGCCGTTTTCCAGCAATCGCCGCACCAGATAAGGCAGGAGCTCCTTATGCCCGCCGACCGGCGCATAGATGCGCGAGCGCGCGCCATGGTCGATGAGGTTGTCGTGCAGCGCCTCGCCCATGCCATGCAGGCGCTGCAACTCGTAGTCTTCAGAGCCTTCCGCCATCGCCTGCACGGTTGTTGCGGTGAGTGCGTTGTGGGTCGCAAATTGTGGGTAAAAAACATCCGTCGCCGCAAACAGCCTTCGCGCGCAGGCGAGATAGCTGAGATCGGTCAACACTTTGCGGGTAAATACCGGGTAGCTCTCCAGCCCCATCACCTGCGCGCGTTTAATTTCGCTGTCCCAATAGGCGCCTTTGACCAGCCGCACCATAACCCGGCGGTCTGTCTCGCGCGCCAGCGCCGCCAGCCAGTCGAGCACATAGGTCGCGCGGCGCTGATAGGCCTGGATGACGACGCCGAAGCCCTGCCAGCCGGCGAGCGCCGGGTCGCGCATCAGCATTTCGATAAGGTCGAGGGATAGATCGAGGCGGTCGGCTTCTTCGGCGTCTATTGTAAAACCCATATTTGCCGCTTTTGCAGCAAGCGCTAGCGTGCGTAGCCGTGCGCCAAGCTCCCCCAGTACACGGGCCTTCTGGCCATATTCATAGCGCGGATGCAGCGCCGACAGCTTGACGGAAATGCCGGGGTTGTCGGCGGCTATATCGCTATTGGCGTGCGCAGAGATTGCGGGGATCGCGTCTTCATAGTCGCGGTAATATCGATCGGCGTCGGCTTGTGTGTGGGCGGCCTCGCCGAGCATGTCGAAAGAAAACAGGTAACCCTTAGCCGCAAATTGACGGCCGCGCTTCATCGCTGCGTCAATGGTCTGGCCGAGAACGAAATGCTCGCCCATGATGCGCATCGCCTGCGCCACCGATGCGCGGATCACCGGTTCGCCGAGGCGGTCGAATGCGGCCTTGGTCGCCGCCGCCATCCGGCGCAACGGATCTTTGGCTTCAATATCGTCGAGCCAGGCGGCGGTGAGCATCAGCGCGCGGGTGGAGAAGTTGACCAGCGGGAAGGGGCTTGCGCCCTTATGCGCGCGCCAGTCGCCGGCGTCGATTTTATCTTCGATCAACGCATTCGCGGTTGCCGCATCGGGGGTGCGCAACAGCGCTTCGGCCAGCCGCATCAGCGTCACGCCTTCGGCAGTCGAAAGGCCGTATTCCTGCAGAAACTTGTCGATGAGGCCGGAGCGTTCGGCGCTATCGCGCGCCAGGCGGACAAAATCGGCGGCTTTTTCTTGTGCGCGGTTACGGACCGGCGGATCGAGATCGGCGATCAGCATTAGGCGCCCCGCCAGGACGGCCTCATCAATCAGATAATGATCGCGGATAAGGCCGCGCAAATCACCGAGGGAAAGGGCCTGCGCCACCAGCTCGCCTCTTAAAAAATTAACGACCCCGCCCGCTTACTGCTTTTCGCGAGCGCTGTCATCGGGCTGGAAACCCGAATTAGGATTGACTTTCTAATACACTCGCCAGCGGCTGTAGCAGGCCATTGCGTGGGGCCTCGCGCAGTCCTACTTAGAGGCATAGATATTGGCGGGCCGGCGCGGGACCCCTCGCGGCGCTTCCCAGTCGAAAAGGACGCTTTCCCATGACCGAAGCCTATATTTACGACGCCGTCAGGACGCCCCGCGGCAAGGGCAAATCCGATGGCGCGTTGCACGAGATCACGCCGGTACAGCTGGCGACCCAGGTGCTGGAGGCGGTCCGTGACCGCAATCAAATTGACGGTGGCGAAATTGAAGATGTGGCGTTTGGCTGCGTCGCCCCGGTCGGCGAGCAGGGTGCGGTGATTACTCGCACCGCCGTGTTAAATGCCGGCTATCCGGAAACCACCGCCGGCATTCAGGTCAACCGGTTTTGCGCCTCGGGCTTAGAGGCGGTGAATATCGCCGCGGCGAAGGTGATGGCCGGTGAAACCGACCTCGCTATCGGCGGCGGTGTTGAATCGATGAGCCGCGTGCCGATGGGGTCCGACGGCGGCGCCTGGCCGACCGATCCGGAGACCGCGTTTAAAACCTATTTCGTCCCGCAAGGCGTTTCGGCTGATTTGATCGCCACCAAATACGGGTTCTCGCGCGACGATGTTGACGCCTATGCGGTGGAAAGCCAGAAGCGCGCGGCGCGGTCCTGGGCGGAAAAGCGGTTTGAAAAATCAATCGTGCCCGTCCATGACATTATCGGCGACACCATCCTCGATCATGACGAGACCATTCGAGCCAACGCCGACATGCAGTCGCTTGGCGGGCTTAATCCGGCCTTCGTGATGCTCGGCGAGCAGTTCGGGTTCGACGCCGTTGCACTGCAAAAATATGGCGAGTTTGAGAAGGTCAAGCATGTCCATCATGCCGGTAACTCCTCCGGGATTGTTGACGGCGCCGCGGCGGTGCTGGTTGGCAATGACGAGATCGGCAAGAAGCTTGGGCTGAAACCACGCGCGCGCATTCGCGCCATGGCGTCAATCGGATCAGAGCCGACAATCATGCTCACCGGCCCGGAATTTGCCGCGCAAAAAGCGCTGAAGCGCGCCGGCATGGATAAAAAAGATATCGATATTTGGGAGCTGAACGAGGCGTTCGCCTCGGTGGTGCTGCGGTTTATGCAAGCGCTTGAGATTGACCATTCCGATATCAACGTCAATGGCGGCGCTATCGCCATGGGCCACCCGCTTGGCGCTACCGGCGCGATGATCCTCGGGACCATGGTCGACGAGCTTGAACGCTC
>JAJFGE010000009.1 GCA_021776295.1 Hyphococcus sp. | reverse complement strand
TTTGCAGCCAATCAATCATCCAACCGTGCCGAAAGGAACGGAACGCTTGCGCATAACCCCATCTCCACGGCATACGGACGAACAAATCAATGCGCTGGCCGATGCTATATTTCAGCAAACGCGTTAGCCAAGTGACTTTTTGGGCGGCTTTTTGGTTGTCAAAAAACTAATTCTGGTGAACCCTTTGGCACAGAGCGGCCGGATATCCATTCCTTGTCACCTAATTTTATTCCCTGACCGCGATACGTGCTCATGCTGTAAAGCACCATGGTCCAGAGGCCATAGCACGCCAGTCTATACGTCCAATACTTCCATATAAACGACGCGGCTTGCCTTCGGCAGGGTCTGTGATGAGATGGCAGCGCCGGGTTGCGACCAAAGGTCGTCAGCTTCTATCCGGTAATGCTCTTTTTCGGTAACGAGAATGCGCCGTTTTCCACCTGCCGGCGCGTCTGGAAGCCAGATATCCGTTTCCCAAAGCAAGGGCGGGCGCAAAGCCAAAATCAATTCCGGTTTTGCAATAAGGGCGTTGAGATTTTCCGCCTGAAGCGCTTGCTCGGCCTGCCGCTTCAGTTGTGTAGATTGCGGCGCTGCTCTTACGACGCCTCTTCGCGCCAGCCGTGCTGACAGCTGCGGGCTAGCCGGCGCTGCGGCCTTAACTGTTCGCCAGCCGAGTTCCGGGTCAGCCCCCGCGGACAGCACCTGGGTGATCGCCTCGTAACGGCCAGCGTCAAGTTGCGACAGCGACGGCTTTCCAGCAACGCCGTAAACGGCCACATGGGCTTTGCGCGCAGATCCATCCTTGGTGGCGATCACCAGGCGGTCCGGCGTCAATTGTTGAAACTCCGTCATCACCATTGCAGACAGATGCGCGCGCCATGTTGAGATCGGATTGTAGCGCGCCAAAGCAAGCCGCACGAAGGGGTAGTATGTCCCCGCCGGCGGCCGGATGACGATATCGCAGTACCATAGCTTACGCTCTGGATCGTAACCGGTGACATGCGGCGCTACATCGAGACGGGTCTGATCAGCGCTCGGCGCAGTATCATCCATGATTTCAGGATGCGGCAACCGCGTATGGAAAAATCCGCCGGGCGGTAAATCCGTTCCCTCTTCCTCTGGCAGGCCGGACCCTTCAAAAGTGATCGGGCCCTGCAGTCTCGCCAGCGGAAAAGCAGATAGTGGCGGCGAAGCGTCAGCGATCTTAGCCGGATTGGCCCAGATCGGGTCAGCCCCCCACATGGTCACCGAACCAGTATAGTCCGCATCGATTGTTGCATTGCTGACAGGTTTGGTATTCGACTTGTGGGCGAGAACGACGCCGAGCATTTCAGTAAAGCCGGTGGTCATCCATGGACGGTCAAGATAAACCCGCAAACCGCCGCCGGCTCGCAAGGATGACGCGCGTCCGCCCTTGTTGGTCCGCACCCATCCGAATGTAGGCACCACATAAAGAATGCTTGGCGGCGGCGGCGGCGCGGAATTCGGCGCCCAGCCCGTCCGCACTGGCGAGGTTACTTTTTGCTTTTGTTCGTCGATGCGGATTGGTTCTTCAAAAAATTCCTTATACCGCGTCATCGCATCCAGCTTGTACTGGACGCGCCGGTAATGTGTGTTCGCAAAGTTGTGTTTTCCGGTAAAGTAATTGTAGACGCCGTTTGGAGCGTCATTGCGGGCGATTTTTTTGGAAAAGGCGTGGGCTTTTAACGCCACAGTGTACGGGCCTTCAGCGGCTTGCAGATCGGCGGGATCGTCCACCGGTTCGCGCCATTCGCCCTTCATATCAACGCGCGCCGTGCTCTTTGAGTGTAGCGGCAGGGATTCGATGCCTGGCGTAGCCGCCGTATCTCCCAGCTTGCGGTTGATATTCAAATTGGTGATGACGGGCGCGATCAGCGGCTTTTGCACGGCGTGAACAATTTCAACGATCCGCCACGGCGTAAACATCCAGTGCTGCCCGTTGGCAATACGTTTTTCAATTTCCTGGCGGGTGTTCGCATCAGGGTTGCGCTTCATAATCATTTGCCGGACCGCCATCATAGCCATGGCGTCTTTTGGCATCAGGCAGCTGAGATAAACCCGTGCGCGCTCTGCTTTTTTCATCGGAATATGAAATTCACGCGTTGTAGCGTTGAATGTTGCATCTGCAATTGCGGACTCAGCAACAATGATTTTGAACGCAAGCGCGTTAGGCCAGCTGCAATCTGGTGCGGCGCCGCTGCAATAAAGCGGAACCTTGTGAATGATATCCGGATTGACCCCGTCAGCGCCGATAACCCGGATGGCTACGCTGATCGCCAGGGGATCGGGTAAATACGGGAGTTTGAATTTTTCATCGGCGAATGTGTAACGCTCGGGCGCGTTCGTCGCTGCATTCTTTCCGCGGTCAAGAGAGATTTCCGGCAGTGCTTTGTCCTGGGCGACGAGCATCGCATAAATAGATTTATCGATTGCGCCGCCCGAGCCGGTGTCCATCGCTCCATGCAGTTCCGCGAAGCGATGACTGACGCGCGTAGGCGTGACATGTCGGCGCGAGGTTTGTGTGGCGGCGACGACATTTTTGTCTGGCGTATCATTCCAGCTGCGGATCGCGATATGTTGCATCGATTCTCCGTCCCCCAACGGATCGATTGTCCCGCCAGCGCTAACCAGCGCCAGAGCCGGCGGTTCGATTGGTTCATGCCGCCGGAGCATCATCGGCATGCTGGCGGCGCCTTTGGGGTGAATATTCGCTTCTGAATGGTCTTCCGACGCGCCGGCAAGATCGACGAGGCGCACGCGCATGCGATAGGTGTTTCCAAAACGCAATCGCGGCAGTGTGTCCGGCACAACAGAATATTTGGTTTCCAGGGGCAGGCCGGGCGGCGTCTGTTCGTTGTCGTCTCCAACGGAATCATCTTTTTTGACAAGCCGTCCAGGCTCCGGTGCGGCGAGGCTCCAGCCCGTCCAGCTGACTAGCGCTTCGTGAATTTTAACAATATCGGCGTTGGTGTTATCGGTTGACCCGCCAGCGGCGATCCGCGCCATGCCCTCTTCTTTCGGCGTGATGTGATCGCCGCCGGTATTGGTGAATTTAAAATTCGTCTGGCGGTAAAATATCGAGCGCCATTTGTTAGACTTATCGTCCAGAACATCGACGCGGAAGCCCCGGATGATGTCTTCGGCATAGAGCGTTGGCGCCTGGCTGGAGCTGGCGAGGGCCGATTGCATGGCGCCAGCGCGCTGCAGGAGCGCCGTTACGGATAAATCCCGGCGGTTTTCCGCCAGCATAACGCCGCTCGTGCGAAGCGACGGCAAACCTGCTTCCGGTTTTGTCTCCTGTTCGAAAGTGTCGTCATCATACACGATCGGAACATCGCGCTTAAGACTTTCGCGCAAGTTCTTAAGCTTCATTCCTGCGCCATCGACATCCATTTGAACGAGTGAAAAGTCCTCGCCAGAGAGATTTAAATAGCGCTCGATAATCGGGCTGGAGGTGTTTTTTCTGGCGGCGTAAAAAACAGACTTCGAGCTGTTAACGATGATTTTCGGATTAATATCCGGCTCGGTCGCGGCGGGACCTGGTTGCGCCAGCGTCTGCCAATCCGCTTTTAGTTCCAGCGTGGCGGTCGCGCCCATAGTGTTGGGACGATCAAACTCAAGATCAAGTACAAGACCGCAGAGGCGATTGATTTCCGGGTACTGACAAAGTGACGCCGAAATCTGATGAAAATCGATATGGTCTTTATAATCTTGCGCATCCGGCAGCGGTGATTTGTCCCGCGTTTTCCATTTTGCATGGCGGAATGGGTTGGGTTTGTTCGGAAATTTCGCGCCATAATTATCCGGCTTCTGATTGGCGGCATATTGGCCTGTTTTCACAGCCTCAAGCGGCGTGTGATAGGCTTGCAGAAGGTCAAGCGCCTGCGCCGGGTCGCCCATCAGTCCCTGATTGGCGCCCGCTTTTGGATTGTTGCCCGCAGGCCTTTTCAAGTCCTGCCGCTTGCTCTCGCGCCGCAACCGGTCAAGGACTTCTTCTGGCGTAAGTGGTTTCGGTCTGACCCCGTCGCCACCTGCGACGGCGAGAAAACTATTGTCAGTTTGAAGCCCGGCGATAACACCAGCTAGATTGCGCCGATCCGGTAGCCCGGCTTGTGCGGCTATACCGATTTGTCCGTAGAGGTCTTCTATGAGGTTAGAAACCGCTGCGACCGGATAGCTCAATATGACTTTGTTGCGAAGGCCAGCCTCGTCGAACTGCCATGGTTTAACAAAAGTCGTAACGGGAAAAATTGCTTTCCAGATTGCGCTGTCCGGTTTCGAGGTCAATGCTGCATCAACAACTTGCGCGCCGCCATTGATGCTAATTTTGAACGAAGCCGCTTGAATGATCGCCGGCCAGTCCTGCCAGTAGTCAAAATGACTAAGATCGGCGGGCTGTGTTGTATTTGGCAGCATCAGTCGTGGCGACACCAGTACGGACGCCCTTGCGCGCTTTGATTTTTTGTTGATGCCGTTTGGAAGAAGCGTCCAGACGACGCGTTGTGTAATCATCGTCCAAGCTCCTAGGCAAACGCCTCACAATATTCGTCCCAGATATTTTTAGTGGGGACAAAATCGACAAACAACGGATCAGCTTCAGAGCCGGCGAACTGTCGCTGAACTTTGACTTCCACGGAGGTGCTGAAAAATAGAATTTCGACTTCCACCGTCAGCGACGCCTGCCCGAACAAGCGGGAGGTTTTTGCAGCGCCGTCTTTTTCGTATGCAAGCGCAAGATGGAATACCAGAGACACGGAGATCAATCCGATGATCGATAAGTGCCCGCCCATTTCGATAAAGCCCTCAAAGTATATCGACTGCGTGCCGGCGTCGTCTTGCAGGTGGAAATAAAACCCGCCCTTGATGTAAACGCCGCCGGAGGCGACGCCGAGATCGATTTCAATTTTAGCGCCGAATTCCAATGACGCTTCAATCTCGCGCATGCCGCCGGTATCAACCGTAACCGCAACGAAGCCGCCACCGCCAAACATTGAGACAGTGATATTGAACGGTGATTGGCGTTCGGCGAAATTAAACCGCGCGCTTGGCGGCCCGCCCGTGAACGGGATGCTGAACGCCGCGCCGATAGAAATGTTCGATATCGAACAAATCCCCACCTGAATGGTCGGCAGGCCAAGCGTATAACCTGCGGTTATGCCGGTCGGCGTCAGTGAAATCGGCGAGGGGTCTGAAAACCCGTTGGATGGAATGATGTCTTTGAGCTCATTGATGAATTCCAGCGGCCCGCCAAACATCACGCCGAATTCAGGGTCGAGATCGACATCCACTTTCGGTTTTTGGCCCGGGACGGTAACGAATGAAAGCTGATCGAAAGTCAAAATCAGACAGCTGAACAAGTTGATCTGGAAATTTTCAACACGCCCCTCAACCGACGCCTCCGGGGGCGGTACATTGAGTTTGTCGCGACGGACGACAATTTTCGTATCGATTTTCAGACGGCTGCCTGGCATCGCCTCGAAGATCGGCGAGACATTTCGCAAAGGCGCCTGCTCAAGCGAATATGTCGCTTCAATGCGGTCAGGCAATTCGATACTCGTAAATTTGGGGGTCTTGGCTTTTTCCGAAACAATATTGACCACCAGTTGGAGAATATCCTTTAGCTCAATCGCTCCGAGCAATTTTGCATTGGGTAGAAAATCTTCCGGTTTGAAACTTCCCTGGGAAAAATTCTGAGCATCGCTGGCGCCGGCGACAACGCCGAAATTCCGCGATAGTGCGCTCGGCGACAGGTCAGGGGTAATCATACCGCCGAATTTATCGCTTGGTTCTGAGGCGTCGACTGTAATCGCACCTGGAAGGTTGACGTTTAGGAAAAGCTGCCCCTTGGTATTGGCGCCGGCAAATCCATTGGCAAGGTACTTGTCGTTGAACGTAACGATAGGCGATTTGTCGGTTCCCAAAAGGCTTTTCACGGCCGGTAGAATAACTTTCGCCTCTTCAATCGCCGGGAAGTATTTTGGCGCGCCAATGCCGACGCCTCCTGTCGGCGGAGCGCCTTTAAATTTGATGGATTCAGTCGGGATATTCGTGTCGCCGTCCAAATCGCCGCCGGTGGATTGCGGCGCATACTGAATGACGGCGCCGCTCATAGGAACGACCGCCCGGTTTTTATCGGCGCCGCTGCAAGATGGTTTGCTGTTGGAGTAAAAACTACTTACCGCGCTGATGCCGCTGGTGTTGTTTTTGCTATCGAGAACGAGCACCAGAGGCGCTGAGAACGGGATGCGTCGTCCCGCGCCATCTATGCCGACCATACGGAACTGAACGTCAGCACCGTTACTGAGCAGCACAGGAACAAATCCCTCATCGGCGCCGTCCCCCTGGCCTGAGAATACGCGGTCACAACTCTTGTCGCCGGGAGGTTCCAGGTTTGGGGTTATCTTTGTCAGGATTTCAACCCGGCGGAACGGAAAGTCCCGTCCGGCGTGAGCCTGGCTGCCGCCTTTATATTTCCGCACTGGCTCGCGCACGATGATAAAAGCTTTCTGGCGAAGAGCAGCGACACGGCCGCCATCGCCGCGTGTTTCAAACTTGCGCTCCGTAATTCTAACAAGTGATGCAGCGTGACCAAACGGGAATAACCGGCCGGCTTTGACAATGCGGACAAAATAATCCCGCGCCATCGCAGATTTATGGGTCCAGCTTTCAATATTGACGACGGGCAGTTTGTTTGGCGGGCCGATAACGCCGGGGGGTAAGTCTAAGTACAGTGTGTCCGGTCGGATGCGCCAGTCGCCGTCCAGATCAAGCCAACCGCCAAGCGCCGTTAACATCAATTTTTCAGCGGTCGTCGGTTGTGGAATAAAAGCGCCGCCGCCGGGTTTTTTTTCATTAAATCCTGCAGTCAGCCGGACAATGTCTCGGCGCTCATTGCCATAAAGCGCAAAGCGCGGCGCACCGCCAATGGCGCTTTTTGAGTTCGGGTAGTCGGGCGACCACATCGCCCGCAACGGCTCAGGCGACAAATCCGCTACGCCATCTCCTTTGCGGCTCCCAAGGCGGGTGTGCCAAAGCTCGGTGCGCTTGCCATGGGTGATCGGGCCGAGCGCGTGCGACCATCCGGCAGTGGCGAGCGGGGTTTGCACCAGCCTGTAGGGCAGCTCGATCGCCGTCACCGACTCCGCTGGTTTGCGCGGCTTTAGCGCAAGCGCCAGCTTGGCGGTATTGGGGGCTTTGATGATTCTATTGGGCTGGGTGGGAACCCTGCGTTGCAGCCGGCGCGCCGGCGCGGCTTGGGCCAGGACGGAAAGGCTGGCGCTCGCCGCCGCCGCCTCAAGGGCGCGCTTGGATAAAAACGCATGTTCTAAGGTTTGCACCGCTGGCGAATTGGTAAGGCCCGCCTGCAACTCTGCGCCCACAAGAGCATCAATACCCGGATCTGAAATCTCTTCGCCACGTTTTGCGGCGGCGTTGATTTTGTCTGCAATCCGTTGTGCGGCGCCGGGAATAATGTCGCCAATAACGGCCCGCTGATCAGCCGGCAAGCTCGCCAGCAACACTTGCGCCGCACTGTCTAGCCGTTGCTGGGAAAGCTGAAACACACGCAGCGGTGCAATAAACAATTCAAACGCAGGCGGCGGCGGCTTGGCGAGTGCATCAAGGCGCATCGGCCAGGTTCTGCATGCCTCCAATAATCCGTCCAGCCCCCATTGGCTCTGACTGACGCCAGTAGGCATCTGAAAGACGGTGCGGCTTTTGCCAGACAGACGCGACAAGGCGGCGCCCGGAGGAACCGGTACGCTGTCAATCTTGTCCCAATAGGCTTGCTCATCTATGGATTGCGCCTGATGCTCGACAACGATCCATGCAGGCTTTTGCGTATTGACGCGCGCGATGACCTGATTGGGAACAGCCCCCATCACGCGCAAATTATTCAGCCGATAGTCGAAATAGAGGAAATCGTCCGGCCGTCGCACTTCATAGGTTTGCAGCAAGATCGTAGCTTTACGGCGGTCAGCCGTAGCGGGCGCTTTTCTTGTCTTCTTAAGGGGTTGCCTGCGAATTTGCGCTGCTTGCGCCTGCGATATCAAGCCGAGCGCAGTAACCAGCATCCCCGTTACGGTGCGGCGCGTAATGCGCACCTCTTCGCAAAGAGCAGCGAGATTGTTCTCTTCCGGCTTTTTGCCCACGTACACTCTCCCCAGTGTTACACGCGGTTGACGGATCAACGTCTTCGACGTGACCATAAGCAGGCGGTGCAAAAAAAGCTAGCGCTCGCCCAGGTGAAATTTCATCTATTTCCGGTCGCAAGGGCTGAGCGCAAGAAGATAAACTTATTAAAAACACAACCCGCGATGCTGAGACCCATGGGGTGGGCCTGTTGTCCACGATTTTGGCATGGCCCGGCGCCGGGCTTGTCGCGCCTTGCAAATCGCAACAAAGCAGTCATGACCGGGCTGGCTTATGCCAGTCCTTGGGCGAGGAAATTGCCGCCACAAGGGAACTTGAGATGAAAATAACACAGTCGGCGGCGGTGTTGCGCGCGCGCGCCGGAGCGCTTGCGCCGGGCATTTTGATGGCGTTCACGATTGCCGCAGCAGCGCGGTTTATTTCCGAGCACTATGGCGCCCCGGCGATGTTGTTTGCGTTGTTGCTTGGCATGGCGTTCAATTTTCTCTCGGCGGACGGCAAATGTGTTGCCGGCATCCAGCTTGCGTCATCGCAATTGTTAAAAATCGGGGTTGCGTTTTTGGGCGTGCGCGTCACCCTTGATCAGATTTCAAGCCTTGGGCCGGTTCTTGTTTTAATCATACCGATACTGATTATCTTTACAATTGGCGCCGGGCTGTTGTTTTCCAAATTGTTTAACCGGTCTGTCTCTTTCGGTCTGTTGACCGGCGGGGCGGTGGCGATTTGCGGCGCTTCGGCGGCGCTGGCGATTGCCTCGGTTCTGCCGAAATCTGAGACCAGCCAGCGCGACACATTATTTACCGTTGTTGCGGTGACGTCGCTGTCGACGATGGTGATGATTATTTATCCGATTTTGTTTTCAAGCCTTGGGTTCACCGACACCCAGATCGGCGTTCTCATTGGCGCGACTATTCATGATGTGGCGCAAGTTGTCGGCGCCGGCTATGCGGTGTCGGAGCTGGCTGGCGACACGGCGACTTATGTGAAGTTGTTGCGCGTGGCTTGTTTGCCTGTCGTCATCTTGTTGCTGGCGGCATTGCTTCGGCGCGGTGCGGCGGGCGATGCGAAGGCGCCTTTCCCGTGGTTCGCGGTCGCCTTTGCGGCCATCCTCCTCGTTAACAGCATCGGCCTGATCCCGTCATTCGCCGCAGACTCTATGGACTGGAGCTCGCGCTGGCTTCTCCTGGGCGCGATTTCGGCGTTGGGCATGAAGACGTCGCTGAAGGAAATGTTCGATCTTGGCGCTTTGCATATCGGCGTCGTTGTCGCGGAAACGGTTTTTCTCTGCGCCGCCGCGATGGCTGCGATCAGTTTTATATAAAGTCGCGCCAGGCGCCGGGCGGTAAGGCCTATCGGGCGGCTTGTCGCATGGCGTTAAGAATGGTTGCATCTGCATCTAAATCTGCCTAAGATGGCGGAAGCAACCCCAAAGGAGCGTCGATTTGTCCCCATCTATTGAGAGTTTAGCGGCGCCGCTTGCCTATAAAGCGTCCTTTGACGGGGTGGCGCCGGCGGACCTTTCGGAAGCGGATGAGGCGTTCATCGTTGTCAAATCCCGCTCGCTTGAAGGCATGCAAAAAGAAGCACTTGTCCACACCGGCGCGGCCGGCGCAGCCGGCGCAAGCACAACATGGCGGCTGACTTGCGACGAGGGGCCTTACCTTAACGGTACGGATCTGGCGCCATTCCCGCTGGCGTTCTTTACTTCCGGCATGGTGATGTCATTTGCATCGAAGCTGCGCGCGATTGTGCAGAGCCAGGGCGTGGCGCTCGAAAACCTCCAATGCACGCTCGACAATTTCTATACGATGGAAGGATCCGCGCTGCGCGGCACGATGACTGGCGGCGCGCTGCCTGCGGAGTTACATGTCAGTGCCGACGGGATTACTGACGCGGCGCTTAAAGCGCTTGCCGAGGCCGGTGTGCGCTGTTCGCCAGCATCAGCTTTTCTGGGCAAGGAATTAGTCAGCGAATTTTCCACGCATCTGAACGGCGATCTGGCGCCGGTCGATGGCGTCAAGCCGACCATGGCGGATATCTTGCCGGCGCCAGGCGGCGACTTCGATCTTATTGCGCCGATTACCGGCGAGGTCGACGGCATTCCAATTTTGAGCAAGGTGTCGGCGGCGGAACAGCTGTTTGATGTTGAAGGCGGCGTTGGCAGCAGCTTGAAGTCAGAACAAAAGCGCATTTTGCATGTGCGCGGGGTTTTGAAAATTGCCAAGAACGGCCTGTTTGACGTGCGCATTCAGTTGTTCAAACCGATTGGCAGCGTGTTTCAGTTTTTCGGCGACGACCCGGTCCATCGTGGCGGGCAGGGACGCGCGCCAAGTGGTCTCGACTATCTGTCCGCCGGCGTTGCTTTCTGCTTTATGACGCAGCTCGGGCGCTATGCGCAGATCGTCAAACAGGATTTACAGTCATACGAACTCATTCAACTGACCCGGTTTCGCGCGTCAGCGCCGTCGCTGGAGACTGGCGCGGCGGAGGCTTTTCCGATTGTCACCCATGTCTATCTGTCATCCGGCGAAGACCTCGCGCATAATCAAAAGCTGGTTCAGATGGGCGAGCAGACATGCTTTTTGCACGCCGCGTTAAGGGCGAGCAATCCAGTTGTTGTGAGCGTATAAAAATTTGCCAGTGAACGCCGCAGCTATTTTTCGGACAGCAGTGCATTGTTGCGCTCTTCGGAGGCGAGCCATTCAACTTGTGTCTTGAGCTTTTCTATGGCCGCAAAAAACAGCACGCGTTCTTGCGCGGTTAACGCCGATTCCAACACCTTGGCGCGCATTTTGGCGATCGGAACAATCCGGTCATGCAGCTTCACGCCGGATGCGGTGAGCCGCACCAATTGTTTGCGTCCGTCATTTTCGTCAGGCAAGCGTTCCACATGACCGTTGGCCTCAAGTGTGTTGATCGCCCGGCTGACGGTTGCTTTGTCAAACGCGGCGGGGCCAACCATCGCCGCGGCGCTGACCGGTCCCTGGTCGCCGAGAATGGCAAGGACCCGCCATTCGCGAACGCCGAGGCCAAACTGTCTTTGAAAGGTTCGTGAAGCGCCGATCGACAACATCCGCGCAACTTCGCTCAACAAGAACGGCATGTGATGGGCAAGGTCGAGCGGCTCGCTCACCGGGTAGGGGTTTTGCGCAGCGCTCGTGGATGGCGTTTGGGTGGATTTTTTCTTCAACGCAGTTCCCATGGATAAGAGTTGCCGATCAGCAGCGGCGACAACCAATATAGTTGCCAGTGAGCACGCTCTAACCATGTCAACTATACCGACGCAAGCGCACAATATGGTATAGTGTCGCCAATGCGCCAGTAGATGTGGCCGGCGGGCGGGTTTTGACGACAAAACTAGTTGCAGTTACAATCATTTTTGCCATAGGGTCGCCTTCACGCCCTCGCCCATAGAAAACCCAGGACAGGCGTTTTGATAGAGATGTTTTCACCGATAAAGACGCTGTTTGCCATCGCGGTTTTCGCCGCCGCCATGCTTGGCGACGGGCGCGGCGAGGTGTTGCGTTTTGGCGTTAGCGTACCGGCCAGAACCGTGACGGTGCGCGCGGCGATGCAACCCTGGGCCGATGAGGTCACGAAGGCCTCCGGCGGCGCGCTAGAGATTAAGCTCTATCCGGGCGGCTCGCTTGGGCGCAGCGGAAAGCTGCAATATTGGATGTTGAAGCAGGGTATTCTCGACATCACCTGGATGTTGCCGAGCAATACGCCGAACCTCTTTCCGAATACGGATTTTTTTGAAATTCCTCTGAAAACCTCCGACCCGATGGAGATGTCGCTGGCGTTCTGGCGGCTTTATGAGCGTGGTTATCTGAAAGGCTTTGACGATATAAAACCCTTGGCGCTTTATGTCTCGCCGCCATATCGGTTTCATCTGCGCTTTGCCTACGAAGATAATGCTTCGCTTAAGGGGAAAAAGATTCGCGCCGTCACCTATCTGCAGGCGCGGATGCTGGAGGAGGCGGGCGCCACGCCGGTCGGCGGCGTCACTACGACCCAGGTTGCCGAAAGCCTCAGCCGCGGGCTGATCGACGGCGCGCTGTTCAGCTGGCACGGTGTCAAACCGGTCGGCATTATGCGCGCGACGGACGTGCATGTGGACCAGGCGATAACTTTTGCACCGGCGATCATTGCGATGAACCGCGATGTTTATGAGGCGCTATCGCCAAAGGCGCGCGCGGCGATTGATGAGCTTAGCGGAGAGCCGTTAATTCGGCGGATGGTGAACGCCATGAATGGCGCGGCGGCCGCGGCCATGGACGAAGCCCGGCGCGATCCGCAACGCCAGTTTGTCGAATCCGATAGCGAAGAAGCGGCCTTGTGGCGCGAGCGGTTCGCCGCCGCCGCCGAGGACTGGCGCGCCCGCAGCCCCGATCATGATATTTTAATTGAGCGGTTTGACGAAATTCTGGCTGAGATTCGCGCAGAGGGTGATGCTGCGCCGGCGCCGGGCGGTTCGCGCTGATGGTTTTGACGATTGAAACAATTGAAAGCGCGATTAAGCGCGCCTCGATCATGATCGCCAGGCTCGGCGTCGCTCTCCTTTTGCTACAGGCGTTTTTGATCGTTGCCGACGGTCTCGCGCGATGGTGGTTTTCAAAACCCATCCACGGCCTTGAAGATGTTTCCGGCTTGATGATTTCGGTTATCGTCGCCAGCCTTTTCCCGGCGATCCTTATAGGTCGTCAAAATATTCGCGTGACCATGTTCGGGCGATTTTTAAACCCCAAAGCTGCCGCATGGCTCGATGTTTTCGGACATTTTATTCTGCTGGCGTTCATCGCCATTATCGCATGGCAATTCACGCTCTATGCGGTAGAAACACGGGTGCAGACAACGCTGATCCTGCGCCTTCCAACGGCGCCGACAATGTGGCTTTCTGCGGCCATCCTTCTCGCCTGCGCGCCGATTCAGGGCTTTATTCTGTTCACGGAGATTATGAAAATCCTTAAGCCGCAATCGCCCCCACAACCAACGCAGGCGTAATCTGATGGACCCGATTATCATTGCGATCCTTGGCCTGCTGGCGATGTTCATTCTCATCGCCGCGCATGCGCCGGTCGGCGCGGCGATGGGGATTGCCGGGGTTTTAACCTTCGCGGCCATCGCTGGAGTCGGTCCGGGCGTTGCAACGCTTGGCGTGGAGGCGATTGCCGCCATTACCAGCCTCGATTTTGCGATTATCCCGCTGTTTATTTTGATGGGCGGCTTTGCTGTTGCGGGCGGGTTGTCTCAGGACCTTTACCGGTTGGCGAACGCCTTTTTAGGCCACCGGCGCGGCGGGTTGGCGATGGCGACGATTGGCGTTTGCGCTCTGTTTGGCGCCGTATGCGGCTCGGCGATTGCGACGGTGGCGACGATGACGCGGGTTGCGCTGCCGGAGATGCTTTCGAGAAACTACCATAAGAGCTTTGCCGCCGGCGCCATTGTCGCTGGCGGCACGCTCGGTGTAATTATTCCGCCCTCGCTGATCCTTGTCATCTATGCGATCTTAACTGAATTAAATGTTCTCACGCTGTTTGCCGCCGCGGCTGTTCCGGGAATAATCGCCACCCTGTTTCAGCTCGCCGCCGCAGCGCTCTATGCCCGCTACCGCCCGGAAGCTGCGCCAGCGGCGCCGAGACGCGGTTGGGGAGAGCGCAAATCAGCGCTTCGTCGTTCCTGGGCGGTTATCCTCCTTGGGCTGATTGTCACCGCCGGAATTTATGGCGGCGTCTTTACCGTCACCGAGGCCGCCTCGGTCGGCGCTTGCGGTGCATTTTTAATTTGCCTCGCACGCGGGCGCCTCAAGCCCGGAATATTCGGCGAGGTTGCGCTCGATACCGCCCGCAATGCCGGCATCATCTATGTCATCGTTATCGGCGCTTTTGCGATGACCTATTTTCTTGCCGCCTCCGGGCTTTCACAAGCGCTGGTTGGCGGCATTCAATCGCTGAACATGCCGCCGCTGGCGGTCATTGTCAGCCTTTACGTGATGTATCTTTTGCTCGGCGCGGTGTTTGAATCTCTCGCGGTGCTGGTGGTGACGCTGCCTTTTGTCCTGCCGGTGGTCATCGGGCTCGGCTATGATCCGGTGTGGTGGGGGGTGATGCTGGTGATGATTTCCGGCATCGGCATGATCACGCCGCCGATTGGCATCAACGTGTTTGTGCTGCACGGCATGATGGAGGACGTCCCGCTCGGTGAAATCTTCAAAGGCGTGACGCCGTTCTTTATCGCTGATTTATTGCGGGTGTTGCTGCTGACATTAGTTCCGGCGATCGTCACCTGGCTGCCAATGAAGATGGGTTTGATGTAGCGCCGCTACTTCATTTCTATTGCGAGATCCACAAGTACGGTTTTGTTCTGTTCACAGACGGTTGCGACCGCGTCATTAAGCGTCTGCTGCAATACCGCCGGATCGCAAACCCTGACGCCCTCCGCGCCGCAAGCTTTCGCGACGCCGGCATAATCTGGCGAGGGCGCCAGCGAGGTCAGCGGCGGGTGGTTGCTTTGGGCGGTCGCGCCATCGGGGTAGACTTGCAAGGTTGAGGCCTTCACCGAGTGCCACGCCTCGTTGTTTAAAACGACGATCAGTATCGGCAATTGCTGCGCGACCGCGACCTGGAGGCAGGCGACGGGATTGTTAAAAATGCACGAACCATCGCCAAGCGCGGCGGCGACCATGCGCTCTGGCGCGGCGCGCTTGATCCCGAGTGCGATGCCGATACTGGCGCCAAGACCGCCGGCAATGGTCGGGCCGAAAAATGTGCCGGGCTCGGTAAATTCCATCGCCTCACGCAGGCAGCCGCGCTCATTGACCAACACACCGTCTTTGCCCAGCGCCTGATTGAGACAATGGCTGGCGTAATCATGGGTGATTTGCGCGCCAGGCATTGCGGCTTTTGCCAGGCGCTTTGCGCGGGCTTTGGAAAGTTTTGGCGCCAGCGCCTTGCGCCGCGCATCAATCGTCGGCTGGTCAAGATACTTACTGACATACACCGCGGCGAGAACCGCCTCCAGCCCGGCGGCGGTTTCGGTTTTGATGGCGATGTCGGACCGGAAGCTGCGAAACGGCAAGGGCTCAAACAGGGGGTCGGGTCCGATTTGAATAACCGGACAGTCATCAGGCGGACGAATGCGCGACGGCGTCCACGGAACCGGCGCATCGACGACAATGATAAGGTCAGCGTCCGGCAGATAAGGCGCTGGCGAGAACCCTGCATGCATCGGATGATCGCCGGGAAGGCACATATAATTTGCCGCAGCCTCGACAACCGGAAGGGCGAATTTCTCCGCCAGCGTGCTCAACGCCTTAACGCCGCGCGCGGTTCGCCCGGCTCGTGCGGTAATGAGTAGCGGCGCCTTCGCTGCTGCAATCAGTTGCGCGGCGCGATCAATCGCTGCGGGGTCCGGGGCCGGCGGGCTCGCCGCCGCGGCGGGGGCTTGCAAAGGTTCAGGATTTGCCGTCGCCGCCAGCACTTCACGCGGCAGGCTCAAATAGACCGGCCCAGTTGGCTCCGAGCGGGCAATCGCCAAAGCCCGCCCGACTACGGCACTGGTCTGCTCCGGGCAGCGCAACTCGTAATCCCATTTTACAAATTCGCGCAGCATGGCGGCTTGGTCAAACATCTCCTGGCCCCAATGGATAAAATTATCACGCGAACCGAGCCGCCCCTGCTCGGTAATCGGCGTGCGCCCGGATGCAAACAACATCGGGATATTATCGCGCGCCGCATTGAGGAGCCCGCACAGGGAATTTGCGACCCCGACATTGACATGCACCATCACCCCTTGCGCTTTTCCACTCGCCAAGAAATACCCATGCGCCATTGCGACAGCGAGATTTTCATGCGGGCAAATCACAAATTCCGGAACCTGCTCGCTTTCATGCTCGAGCAAGGCCTCGAGGATTGGCGCAAAGTCCGTGCCTGCATTGGCGAACACATAGTCTACGCCGCCATCCCCCAGAGCATCCAGGAATAGGCGGGCGGAGGTTTTCGGCGTAGCGGTCATTTTGCGTTCTCTCGTGAGTTTTTATTCTGGCATATTTGTATTTATGCTTCTTTAAACTAGTTGGCAATACCAACTATCTGTAGTAGGAGGAGTGATGGGCAAAACGGCGCATCTACAAACATCTGACGACACGGCCGCGCCAGGCCGCGACTTAGAGGGGCTTGTCGGCTATCAGTTGCGGCGGGTCGGCGCGGAAGTCGTCAAGGAACTTTCGCGCATCTTCAGCGCTGTTGACCTCGCGCCGGGACAGTTTTCAATTTTGATGTTAATTGCCGAACACTCCGGGTGCTTCCAGATGGACCTTGCGCGCCTTGCCAATGTCGACCGCTCAACTTTGGTGCCGATGATTGAGCGCCTGGCGCGGCTAAAATTCATCAAGCGAAGCCAGAGCGATACCGACCGGCGGGCGTTTCACCTCCAGGTGACGGCGCGCGGTCGCAAAGCGATTGATGAGGTCATGCCAGGCCTTGGCGACTTTGAACAGACACTCACCAATGCGATGAGCGCGCGCGAAAAGACCGCCTTGCTACGCTCACTGCGCCATGTAGAAGAAGCGCTGTTGCGCCGGCAAGGTACGGAGTAGTTACGATATGGATTTCACGCTTTACTGGTTTATGGCGCCGGTATCGATGTTGGTGGCGACGGTTGCGATGCTGAGCGGTATCGGCGGTGCAGCGCTATTCACGCCGATTTTTATTATCCTCTTTCCCCTGCTGGGGCCGGAATATGTGTTGGAAAGCACCGTTGCGGCAATTGGGACGGCGCTCTTAACGGAGACATTCGGATTTTCTTCCGGCTTTATCGGGTATTACCGCAAACGGATTGTCGACTTCGCGCTGGCGTTCAAGTTTTTACGCGTCGCGGTTCCAGTGGCGATCTTTGGCGCCTTGATAGCGCATCTTGTCGATGACGGCGTGTTGATTGCTGGTTACTCGTTTCTTGTTTTTATTCTAGCGGTAGTGCTGGTATTTTTTCACCATGGCGCGATTGAAGCTGATCCGGCTTTGGTCGCATCAGCGGGCGATGATATGCGCCGTAAGGTTGACGATAAGGGGCGCGAGCATGTTTACGCCACACCGCGGCTCGGCCCGGTCAGCGGGTTGATTACCGGGACCGGCGCGTTTTTGACTGGCATGCTTTCGGTCGGCATTGGCGAGGCGATTGTTCCGCAGCTGACGCGGCGCGGCGTGCCGGTGGCGGTGGCGGCGGCAACCTCGGTTGCAGTGGTGATCGTAACCGTCGCGTCAGCCTCGTTCACTTTAATCGGGCAACTGGTGAGCGAGGGCGGGCTTGCCGCAGTTCCTTGGAACCTCGTCGTTTACACTATACCGGGCGTGATTATCGGCGGGCAAATTGGCCCACGGTTGCAAGGGCTGGTCTCGCATCGGGCAATGGAGCGCGCGATCGGCGTTTTGTTTATGATGATCGCGGTTGCGATGGCGTTTGTGGCGATGAAACGCCTCGCAATGAGTTGAGCGTCACGCGCCGCCGCCATCCCAGCGCTTGATGAAATCACAGTCAATATCGAGAAGGTCGAGCACCCGCCCGACCGAGTGATCGATAATATCGTCAACGCTTTGCGGGCGAACATACATCGCCGGCATTGGCGGCGCGATAATCGCGCCGAGCAAGCTCGCCTCATACATGAGTTTGCAATGTCCGGCATGCAGCGGCGTCTCGCGCGGCATTAAAATCAGCCGCCGGCGGTCTTTGAGGCAAACATCCGCCGCTCGCATCAGCAAATTATCGGCATAGGAATGAACGATGCCGGAAAGCGTTTTCATCGAGCAGGCCGCAACCACCATGGCGTCGGTTTTGAAAGAGCCGCTGGCAATCGCTGCGGCAACGTCTGTCACTTTATAATGGACGTCGGCAAGGGCGCGGACATCAGCGATGCTCCAGTCGGTCTCATATTTTAAGTTCATCGCCACGGTCGGGCTCATCACCAGATGGGTCTCGACGCCGTCGGCCTGGCGCAGTTTTTCTAATAAACGCACCCCATAGATGACGCCGCTGGCGCCGCTGATGCCGATAATGATCTTTTTCATGTGCGCGATCCCGCCGGCGCGGTGTTAATCATCGCGATCAGCATATTGGCGTTGCGCACTGCAAGCCGGCGGATCTCAGCTGACGATGGCGGCGAGGCGTCAAGGCAGAATTGCCGGAATAGTTGGTGATGCAAAACCATGCCGGTGAAACTCTCAACCAGCTCTTGCGGGCGAATAATCTTAATCCCGCTCTTGGCTGTCTGCTCCTTCAAAAATGCGGCCAAGACGTCACAGATATGGCGCGGCGCGCGCTCATAATAGATGCGGCCGATTTCGGGAAACTTATCGGCTTCGGCAATCACCAGCCGCGCCAGCGCGAGATGGCGCGGCGAGGTTGCAATTTCCAATAACCGTTCGCTGATCGCAATCAGCCCGTCGCGCATCTCTAGGTCTTCAAGCTGCACATCATTGATGAACACCGGCACTTCATCGACGATGCTTTCAACTACAGCTGCAAACAACCGCTCCTTGTTTTCGAAATAAGCATAGACCGTCGCTTTCGAGCCGCCGATCTGGGTAATCAGCTTGTTGATGCTGGCCGCGCCATACCCCTGTTTCAGAAACAACATCGCCGCCGCGTTCAAAATGATGTCGCGTTTGTTGACCAGCGTTCGCGAGGACTTCGCGGTTTTGCAGAGCATGAGACTTCATCTTTCTACCTGGCCAGAATCTCGGCAGATTTTGAGGCGAGTGCGATTAGCATAGCGCTGTTTTTCACCAGCACGGAAGCAGAATAAAATCCAGAGCCATATCCGATCGTACCGATTCGGATTTGCTCTAGCGCCCAACCGGCAACCATTGGGTCGGAAAATGCTTTTGCGCTTGTCGCAAACTGTACCACCTGTTACAGTTGGTTGCAACTGCATCCGCTGGCGCGCCTGCGTCGGCTGCGTCGAACGCATACAAAAAGGCGGATATTATGACTGAGACAGGGTTTCGTGGATTTTTGAACGACCTCGAAAAGCGCGGCGAGCTTTGGCGAATCAAACAGGAGATAGACCCGCTTGATGAGATCGGCGCCTTTATCGCCCGCGCCGATTACGCGCATATCGACAAAGGTTTGTTGTTTGAAAACCCGAAAGGCTCCGACATTCCGGTTTTCGCCAACACCATAGGCTCCAGCTACAAGCGCATCGCTGAAGCCTTTGACGTGCCGCTTGATGCGGCGGTGGCGTGCGCTGGCGAGAAGGTGATGAAGGTAATAAAGTCCGGGGGTATTGAACCGGAATATGTCGCCTGCAAAGATGCGCCGTGTAAGGAAGTTATTTTAAAAGGTGAGGACGCCGATCTGACGCAGCTGCCGATTTTGCGGATGAACCCGCAAGACGGCACCAAGACCGCGGCTTTCCTGGAAGGGCGCTTTGCCTGTCCGCCGGCGATTTCAAAACCGTCACACAATGGGCGCAACATCTCCTTCCACCGGTTTGAAATTACCGGCCCGCGCGACGGCTCGGTGTGGATATTTCGCGGCACGGGCGATGCGCAGTCGATGGAGGAGGCGTGGGGCGCGAAGATTGACGATCCGTCGTCGAGCTGGGATTTAGACAAGGCAAAACCGTTCCCTACCGCTTTTGTCATCGGCGTTGAGCCGCATTTCATTCTTGCGGGCGCCAATGCGGCGCTGCCCTATAACAATAACGACTTTGCAACCATTGGCGGGCTCACGGGCAAGCCGGTGCGGATGGTCAAATGCGAGACCATTGATGTTGACGTGCCGGCGGATGCAGAAATTGTCATCGAGGGCGTCTATCATCCGTTCAAATGGGCTAAACAAGGCCGGTTTGCTTCGTTTAACGGGTTTTATGATGAGGCGCGCCGCCGCCCGGCGTTTGAGGTGACGGCGATCACCATGCGCAAAAATCCGATTTACCAGCACGTCCATATTGGCCGCCCCTTGAACGAGACGAATAACATCGCGGCGTTTTTCCGCGGCGTGCGCGTCTATAACGATCTAAAAGCGGTGTTGCCGAATGTTGTCGATGTCTATGTTGACCCCTCGGCGGGCTGCGGCTTTACCGTGCATGTCAAAATCGACAAGCGCCGGGTGGGCGAGCCGAAACTGGCGATGATGCGCGCCTACACGGCGCTGCAGGGTTTTTGCAAACATGTGTTTATCTATGACAAAGACATCGATATTCGCGACCCGCATGAGCGCGACTGGGCGTTGGCGCATCGCTTTATGGCGGACCGCGATCTGTTGATTGTACCCAATGCGCTCGGCATGAATATCGACCCGCTGGCGCAGGGAAAAATGGGCATGCCGGCAAAGCTCGGCGTTCATGACGGCGAAAGCGAAATTCTACTTAACACCCGGAGCTTTATGGGCGCCGATTGCACCGAACCGCTGGGGCTGAAACTGATGGAGCGGGTGGTTCCCGATAAGGATGTTGAGGCGCGCATCGACGGCGTCTGGTCGAAGGCGCTGGCGACGCGATAACGTTGCAGGCGGAGAGGGCGGATGACGACAATTATTCTTGTGCATGGCGCGTTTCATGGCGCTTGGTCGTGGTATAAACTCATTCCTATACTGAGGCAGGCCGGTTGCAGCGTTATCGCAGACGATCTGCCGGGCCATGGGCGGCGCGCATTGCGCGGCGAGGACTGCTCGCTTGCGGCCTATGCGCAAAGCGTTTGTGCGCTAATCGACAAGGCGGACGAGCCGGTCAGTTTAGTCGGCCATTCGATGGGTGGGGCGGTGATATCACAAGCGGCTGAGTGGCGGCCCGACAAAGTGTCTAAGCTGGTTTATATCGCTGCGTTTTTGTTGGGCGACGGTCAAAATATTCGGGATTTCTCCAAACTGGACGCCAAAAGCGCGCTCTATGATAATGTGGACTGGTCGCCGGACCGCCATTTCGCAACCTTGCGCGATGACAAATTCGGTGATGCCTTTTGCCATGATGGGCCGTATACGGATAGTATGCTCGGTGGGCTTTTGTCTATACCTGAGCCAATGGCGCCGCCGATGGAAGCGGTTCATATCAGCCCGGAGAACTTCGGCCAGATTGTGCGCTATTATATTGAGTGTGCTAACGACCGGGCGTTAAATCCTGAAACGCAGCGCGCGATGCATACCGCGACGCCCTGCGAACAAGTATTTAAGTTGAACGCCGCACATAGTCCGATGCTGTCTCAGCCTGAAGCGCTTGCGGACATTCTTTTGAAATTGCGTTAAGTCGGGCTGCTCAATAATTCGTCATCCCGGATGCATTGCAGCACGAAGTGCTGGAATGCTGGTCCGGGATCTGTTGCAAATTACTTCGTACGCGCTGCACGAGATCCCGGACAGCTCGGCAGTACAACGAAATCAAAGATTTCGGTACTGTCGGCTTCCGGGATGACGCATTATTATAGGGATAGGCTTTCGTCTGTAGCTTGTGCGAGGAGCGGCCCCCCCTCACACAAAACCCCTTATATTTAAACAGTTTCTCCTGCCTCACATAAAATAGTTGCAACTGCAATCATATTGCCGTATCTATAGCCTTGGTTGCATGGACAACTATTGGAGCTGACAATGATCCCCAAAACCATCCTCGCGGCGAGCGCCGCCTTTTTTGTTTTCTCGGGCCTGTCGCTGGCGGGCGAGTTCGCTGATTGGTGCACAGCCTCGGCGCCGGACGGTGCGGACATGTTGAAAATCGAAGAAACCTGCGCCTGTCTTGAAGCGGCGACCGAGGGTGATGGCGATGCGCGCGCCAGCATGGAAAGCGCCGGCGACATCGAAGACCGTCAAGAACGTTTCGCCGCCTTGAATGCTGATGCACAAAGCGCGGTCAGTTCCTGCCGTTAACGCTGCGTACCAGATAAGAGGAGCGCAAAATATGGCTCAAAAAGCAAAATTTAAAATCGCCCCGCATATGCGCCTGCATGAATGGGTGGCGGAAGAAAAGGGTTACTTTGAAGACGAAGGGCTCGACTATGAGTTCGTTAAAGAACTGATTGCGCCGGATGGAACGGTTCACAATCTCGGCGATAAGGTTGGCGCTTATCAAACTTTTGAAAAGGGCCGCCTGTCCGATGTTTGCTCCGCATGCCACTGGACGGTGAACGCCGCTGCTTCCGCCGGGCACGGAAAGCTCTATGCAAAAGCCTATTCGGTCGCCAATTGCGGCCTCTTCGTTGCTGCGAAGTCAGCAGTTAAAAAACCGGAAGACCTCGCCAATGTTCCGGTATCGGTCGGATATCAGTCCGGCAGTCACTATTCGACCATTCGCGCGCTAGAGCAATTCATACCCGCCGCCGACATCAAGCTTTCTTTCAGCGACGGGCTGTTATTCCATCGCCTTGGCAAACTGGTCGATGGTGAAATTTCTGCGGTGAGCCTTTTTAGCGGCGCTTATTATGTCGCCGAGCAGCTTGGCTACCGCAAGATTTGCGACACGAGTTTCATGATGGCGGGCATGGTGCAGCCGGGCTCGGACATGCATGATGTCGACAAGTTCTACCGCGCATTGCGCCGCGCCCAGGCGGATATTGATTTGCGACCGGAGCTTTATGTGAAATTTTACCTCAATGAGTTGCCGGAGCGATTCCACGCATCGATTGACGTGAGACGTTTTGGTCCCGGCGAGCGCATCGTCTTTGAGCCCTATTCACGCGAAACATATGAACAATCGCAGCAATGGATTTCAGAGCGAGAAATTTTCCCCGAAGGCGCACTGGTGCAGTCCGGCTATCAGGATGCGGTGTTTCAATAATGGCGCCTTTCCTCACTCAACCATAAAAGGGCGCCGATGTCTCATTTCAGTTTTTTAAAACCAACCGATGCGATGGCGAATATCTTGTTCGCCGATCTTGAACGGTTTCAACCTTATCTCGAATTTGCCAATCAGGTGATGCGCGGACCATCGGAGTTGAGCGAGAAAGACCGCGAATTAATGGTGACGTATGTCGCGGCGCTAAACGCGTGTGACTTCTGTTACGGCGCTCACAGCGCGACGGCGGCAAAATTTGGCGCCGATGCCGGCATTGTCGAGGCGCTGATGGCGAATGATTATAGTGTGCTTGATGAAAATCTGCGCCCAGCTTTTGCGCTTGTCCGCAAGCTGACGAAACAGCCGGACAAAGTTGTCAAGGCGGATATTGACGCGATCACGCAAGCGGGCTGGACGGAAAGGACCGCGCAGGATGTTATTTGCATCACCGCATTTATGAATTGCTCGAACAGAATTGTCAGCGGTCACGGCATTAACGGCTCGCCGGAAGCCTTTGAGTTGGCCTCGAACGCCATGGGGCCGGGCGGCGGTTATGGTCCCAAATCGGTGAAAGCCGGCGCTGGCAAAGGCAAAGGTTGAGATTATTCACCGCCAAACCCAAACTTATTAGCCGCTGCCATCGCCGATGCGCCGCCATCCACCGGAATGATTGCCGATTTAATCCAGGCGGACTGGCCGGAAACAAGGAACGCAATCGCCGAGGCGATGTTCGACGGCGAGGCGATGCCGATGGCGCGGATGCGCGCAGCGGATTGCTCGCCAAAGCTGGTGAGGAAATCACTTAAGATGTCGGTCCGGACGCCGGCGGAGGCGGCTGCGTTCATTCTGACGCCAGCCTTTTCCATTGCCGGAAAGGATTGCACCGTCCACAGATTAAGCAATTGCTTGCTTAAAGGGTAGGCGGAAACAGCGTCCAGCCCGCCCATGACAACACCGTGACGGCGCGCGAGCGCATCGATATCGCCTTTCGCTTGCGCCGGCAGGAATTGCTTGAGAAGGCTGACGTTTTCCCGCCAGGCATTGCCGGCATGCGATGACATATTTAGAACGGCGCCGCCGGACGTCAGCCTTTCGACCAGTTGTTCGGTCAACGCTCGGATGCCGTAAAAGTTGACCATCAGCAATTGCGCTGGCGAGCAATCCGGCTTTGGCGGGATGCCGGCGATATTGACAAGGCCGTCGATTTTATCAGGCGCCTTGCAAACCGCAGTGTCGATAGAAGCGAAATCGCCCTGATCAAACTGTACATAGTCATCCGCCGCTAAAGGGTCCGGCTCGCGCCGGTCGAAAGCGATCACATAGGCGCCGCGGCGCTTTAACAGCGTCGCCGTCGCCGCGCCGATGCCGGAGGCGGCGCCGGTAACGATAATGCGCTTGGTTTCAAATTGCATGCTCATGGGCGGTTAAAATAAACTCTGCGGAGGGGCTTTGGCTATTGAAAAGGAGCCGGCGTCATTCGATCAGCACAGTATGCAGTCCCGGCGATAGCGTGTGGCGGCGCGCTTCGATAGACTGCCAAAGCTTGTGATAATGGAGCTGCGCAATGCGCTCGGTTAAAAACAAATATGTCTATTGGATGGTTGGCGTCTTTACGGTGTTGACGGCTTCGGCTTGCAGCGGTGATCCGGGGTTTCGTTTTGAGGCAGAGACCATCGCCAGCGACATAGAGGGCGCATACCTCACCAAAATTGCCGACCTTAATGATGACGGCCGACCGGATGTTATTTTACTTTCGGTGCGTTCAAGCGAGGTCTTATGGTTTGAAAATCCGACATGGACCCGTCATGTGCTCGCTGCTGATATTACACCGGCTTCAGTAGGCGCTGCGGTAGATGAACAAGATGACGCTCATTTTGATGGCGCCCGTCGTGATGGCGTCAAAATTGTTTTATTGACCGGCTTTCACCGCGATGATTACGCGCAGAATATAGGCGCGTTGGTGTTCTCCGATGGGGCATCGCCGGTGACGGTTTTTGCGCATGAGCCAGCAGCGCATCGTGCGGCTTTTGCCGACATCGATGGCGACGGCGCGCGCGAGCTTGTGGTTGCGCCCATCGCCGGGCCTGGCGATGATGCGCCGATTGCCTCGCTCGTCGCGACGCCGCTGGTGCTCTATCGGCCGCCGCAGCCGGCGCGCCACGTCATCACCGACGCCTTAAAAGGAACCGTACACGGATTATCAATTATCGACTGGGATGGCGATGGCCGCGACGATATTCTAACCGCAGGCTTTGGTGGCGTCTGGCTACACCAGTCTATAGGTAAGACTGGCGGCAAGGCGTCCGGTGATCTTTCCAAGCTGGAATGGCGGAGTGAACAGCTGACCAAAGGCCGCCGCGATGATGATCCGCGCCAGCGCGGCGCCGGGGACATAAAAACGGGCATGCGTGCAGACGGGACACGATTTCTCGCGACCATAGAAAGCGTCCATGGCGGCGATGTCGCGGTCTATGAAATCAGCCCGCAGGGTGTATGGCGCCGCCAGGTGATAGACCAGGACTATCGCCTCGCCCACGGCTTTGCGGTTGCGGATTTCAACGGCGACGGCGGCGACGAAATTATCGTCGGTGAAAGTCGCGGCGCCGGCGGCGTCTTTCTATATTCCTCATCAGGCGGAGGAAAAGACTGGCGCCGCATCACCATCGACAAAGACGGCATGGCGGCGGGCGGATGTGAAGCCGCGGATATGACCGGGGACGGGCGGGTCGATCTAGTCTGCGCTGGCTTTCCAACCCGCAACGCAAAGCTTTACGTCAATATGACGGAGGTTGATTGACGCTTTGGGTCAGGCTGCGTAGAAAGATGAAGTTGCAACTAACTGGCTGGCGACGAACGGCCGGGCACGGAAGGCAAGACGCGACAAGGCAAGACGCGACAAGGCAAGACGAGGGCTGGGACAATGGCGACCATCGCGCGCAGAGATTTTCTGCTTACCGGCGCCGCGTTTGCGGGGCTTGCCGCGCTTGCCGGATGTTCGGGCGAAGAGCAAGCGAGGCAGGACAATTCAGAGGGCTTTGATGCGCTGGCGGCATTAATTGTGGTTCTGTTTCCACATCAAAATGTCAACCAGTCTGTCTACGAACAGGTTGCTGAACTGGTGCGGCGCAAGCTATCGGCCCGCGAAGATTGGGCGCGCCTGCGACAAGAGGGGCGCGCCGCTTTGGATGCAGCGGCGGGCGCTCCTTGGGAGTCGCTGGAGCTGGAGGCGCGCGTTAAAGCTGCCGAAGTGATTAGCAAAACGCGGTTCTTTAAGTCGGTATACCAGGCGGCGTTGTTTGAATTTTATTCCCATCCCGTCGTTTGGACACTGGTCGGATATCCCGGCTCTTCTGCTGAACAGGGCGGTTATCTCCATCGCGGTTTCGACGATATTGACTGGCTTCCGGAGACTGCGCCATGACGGTCTTTGCGCCTTCTGACGACAGTGTCGTGGTGGTTATCGGGTCCGGCGCCGGCGGCGGTGTGCTCGCCAATGAGCTGGCGCAGGCGGGTATTGATGTTGTCTGCCTGGAGGCGGGCGGGCGTCTCAGCTTTGGCGATATCATCAATGATGAACGGGTGATGGACCAGCGCATGACCTGGCGCGACCAACGTATCGGCGAAGGGCTGCTCAATCCCAATTTCCCCGCCTGGATGTGCAAGACCGTCGGCGGCACGACAATGCACTGGACCGCAACATCGGTGCGTCTGGCTGCGCATGAATTCCGTGCAAAGACGATCTATGCTATGGAAAATTCCAGCGCCATAGACTGGCCGTTGACGCTTGACGCGCTGGAGCCGTTCTATGCGCGGGCCGAGGCGAAGATGGGGGTTTCGGGGACCAATGGCCTGCCGCCTTTGCCGATGAACAACAATATGAAGCTGCTGGCGGCGGGCGCGCATCTGCTCGGCTACAAACATGTGACATCGACCGGCGTTGCGATTAATTCCGCCCCCTATGATGGCCGGCCGCAATGCCAGCAGATCGGCTTTTGCAAAAGCGGCTGTGTCATCGGCGCGAAATGGTCGACACTCTATACGGAAATACCCAAAGCTGAAGCCACCGGTCATTTTGAATTGCGGCCAAATTCCATGGCGCTGCAAATCGAACATGACGATGCGGGGCGGGTGAACGCGGTTATCTATGCAGATAAGCAAGGCGCGATCCAACGCCAGCGCGCCCGTGCGGTGTGCGTGGCTGGCAATGCAATTGAAACCGCGCGGCTATTGTTAAATTCCAACAGCGCGACGTTTCCGGACGGGCTCGCCAACGGCGCCGGGCAGGCCGGCAAGAATTACCTGAAACATGTCGTCGTCGGCGCGCTGGGCTTTATGCCGGGCGAGGTGCATTCTTATCGCGGGGCGCAACAGGGCGGTCATATCGCCGATGAACAGCGCAATGATACGCGCCGCGGCTTTGCCGGCGGCTATCAGATCGAATCTGCGGCCTTCTCTCCACTGTCGGTCGCGCGTATTGCGTTTGGCGGCAAATGGGGCCCGGACCTCACCGATGCGATGGAGGATTATACAAAGATTGCCGCCACCTTCATCACTGGCGAGGATGTCTCGCAGAGCGGCAATGGCATTCGTTTGCACCCTGAGTTAAAAGACCAGCATGGCCTTCCAGTTCCGGTCGTTCATTATGAGGACCATGAGAATGCAGGCCCGATGCGGGCGCATGCGGCAAACTCGGCGCGGGCGCTGTTTGAAAGTCTTGGCGCACGCCGCGTCGTTCCGTTCAAGGTCAATATGGCGACCCATAATCTCGGCGCCTGCCGAATGAGCGCGGACCCGAAAGACGGCGTCTGCAACAAATGGGGCCGCGCCCACGAGATTGATAATCTGTTTATTTCCGACGGCAGTCAGTTTTCGTCGAGCGGGTCGGCCAATCCGACCTTGACGATTGTCGCGCTGGCGATCCGTCAGGCGGCGCATATTCGCCAGGCGATGTCTGCGGGTGCGCTGTGAGCACCAAGCACTATTAGGAAGAAAAGCGGGTGATGAATGCGACATGTTGCGGGCGTATGGCTGATCCGCGGACAGCCATATCGTTGCAAGTGTAGCGGTTGGCTTGTAGAGTGGGCAGCTTGTCGAGGCGTCGAATGGGGACGTCTCGGCGGCATCGCCGCTCGATATATTGGTCGAAAAGACGCCTTGAACGGGTCTGAAGAATTTTATGTCGGGCGAGAATTCTGTCTGGTCGGATTTTAGAAATATTACTAACATACTGATATAATGTTACTAATCTCTGACCACGTTGGTTCTATTCTCACAACAGGCCGGCTTTCAGGCGATGCAGCGCCTGCACCAAAGCCCCGGCGTCCGGCATGGTGTATTTTTGTCACATTAGAAAAGCGTTGCCGGAACGGCCTTACAAATGGTTGCAGTTTCAAGTATATTGTTGATATCTTGTCGCAAGATTGCGACGCTGTTGGCATTTCATGTTGTGTAGCGGTGGGAGAATGTGCGGCGGGCTAAACGAACTTTGCGCACCAGGGAGGATTACGATGAAACGGCAGATCAAAAAACCCATATTTATGGCCGGGGCCTCGGCGCTGGTGATTGCGTTGGCGCTGGCGCCGGCGGCATTGGGCCAGGACAGCGACGCCTCCGCGCGCGCGGCGGCGGCGCGCGACGTCATTACTGTCACCGCGCAACGGCGCGAAGAATCCGCGCAAGATGTGCCGATCTCTCTTGCCGCTCAAAGCGAGCTTGATCTGAAGCGTTCGGGTGCGACATCGCTTGCGGATGTGGTTGAGAGCGTGCCGAATTTTAGCTTCCTCAATCAGGGCTCGGTGTTGGGAAACTTCTCCGTACGCGGCATTACTAACCAGTTCGTGGTTGGCGAGGCTTCCGGTGCGACGGTCTATGTCGATGGCGTTTTGACCGGGCGCTCTGCATCCTTTGACACAGGTCTGTTTGGCGTGCAGCAAGTTGAAGTTTTGCGCGGACCGCAAGGAACATTCTTTGGCGCCAACACAATCGCCGGTGCGGTCAACATCACAACCAAAAAGCCGACCGAAGAGTTTGGCGGGGAATTAAAGCTCGAAGCCGGGAATTATGAGCGCGGATATGCCGCCGGCGCCGTTAATGTGCCGATCAACGAAAAGCTGTTGACGCGCACGACCATTGCTGTTGAGCGTCAGGATGGCTGGATTGAAAATGCGTTCGATAATCGCCGCTTTAACGGCGAGGACAATTGGTCTGGCCGGTTCCAGGCGATTGCGCGGCCGAGCGATAGCCTTGAACTCTACTGGTCGATAGACCGCTTCAAGGAAGAGCGCGATTTTGTCCGTCAGATCAACGACGATCCCAACGACTTAAAGCAACCAGCATTCGTTGACCTTGCGGAAGGCATTGTCGATATCGATTCTGCTTCGACTTCCAACCGCGATCTTTGGGGCACGTCGCTGGAATTCAATCTCGACCTGCCCGGCGAATTTTTGCTGACCGGCGTCGGCGCCTATCGCGCCAATGATATTGTCAGCCTGTTTGACGGCGACACCACGCGCCAACGCCTGTCCGATACGTTTTTGCAGGAAGACCTTGATCAGTGGTCCGGCGAAATCAGGCTTGCGTCTCCGGCCGGAAAACGGCTCGATTTTATTGCTGGCGCCTTTTACCTGACCCAAAATCAGGATTCGAGTTCGGAAACACGGTTCTTCCCACAGGATATTCTGGCTGGGTGTACCGCTGGCGTAACTACCTCGACCTTCCGTGGCTTCCCGCCGCCGCCGCCATTTGAAACGACGTCGCGCTTGTCGGGCTTTGACGCAGACGGCCTGCCGATTTGGGATTTCGACCTTAATGCGAACGGCGTCTTCAATGAGAACGTGACAGTGTTTGGCGCCAATGAATCGACCATCGGGTGTCACAACCCCGACCTCATTGCCGCGGGCCGTTTCCTGCCTGGCGGCGAGGCGGAAGATTTCTTCCTGCCCTTCGGATTTGAAAATGAGCTGGGTCCGGTAACGGCGGCGGGCGCGCCCGATACGATTGGCGTGCGTGAAGAGGGAACGCTAAAAACAGAATCCATCTCGGTGTTCTTGCACTCCAATTTCCGCCTGACGGAAACCCTCACCCTGACCGGCGGTATTCGCCACACCTGGGAAGACAAAGACCTCGATATGGATCAGGTCGGGATGATCAATATCCTGCGGCCGTCATTCACGACTATGCGGTCGCGCAGCGACAATGAGTTTTCCGGCACCGCGTCTTTGACCTGGCAGCCCAATGACAACATCACCGCCTATGCGAAATATTCACACGGCTTTAAATCCGGCGGATTTCAGTTCGATATCACCCAGGGTGAAAATGTTACTGCATTTCGCGGCTTCATTATTGGCAGCCCGGCCAATGTTGGCGGCGTTATCGGCTCGCTGACAGGAAGCCTGGGTCGGGCGCCGACCAAAGATGAGATCATCGCTGAAATTATCGCCCGCTCAGCCGACCCGAACGCTGCGCCGGCGAATATTGATTTTGATCCGGAAACGGTGAATGTCTATGAAGGTGGCGTTAAAACAAGCTTTGCCGGCGGTCGCGCGCGGGTCAATCTTTCCGGCTATCTTACAGACTATAATGACCGCCAGCAGGGCATCACCCGCCTTGCGACCGGCATAATCATTCTCAATGTCCCGGATTCCCAAGTTTGGGGCTTTGAGGCGGACATATTTGCTCAGCTAACGGATGAGTTGACCTTCACTGGCGGCGTTGGCACCGCGTTTAGCGAAATCCAGAGCGGCGTTCCGATTGCCGATCAAACCGGCGGCATTGAAGAGGTGGTTGGCGAAGGCTTTATCGGTCAGCGTTTTCCGCTGGCGCCGGAAGTGACGGCCAATGCAGCGGTGACATATCAACGCCCGGTCACCAACAATGGCGATATGGTGATGCGGCTTAGCTGGTCTTACACCGGTTCAATCCTGCACGAACTGGTCGAGGTTGGCAGTCCGCTTGAAGATGTTGTGACCGAGGGCGCTTACAATCTTCTCAACGCCCGGCTTGGCTATGTCAGCCACGAAAATGGCTGGGAGGCATTCTTCTGGGTGCGCAATCTCACCAATGAGCGTTATGCATCGTTCCGCCGGTTCAATCCGATCATCCGGACCTTCGGCATTGACGGCGCCGGCGGGGGCGTTGGCGGTTTCCCCGGCGGCGGCACCGCGCAAGCCTTGTTCGGCCCGCCGCGAATGTGGGGCGTGACATTCCAGAAACAATTCTGATCCGCAATTGACCGATGGGGGTTGGCTTGGCGCCGGGAATGATGAAAATCGCTCCCGGCGTTTACTTTTTGGCCTTTGGAAGAGGACACAGCGCATGCTCCGTGAGGCGACATTTGGTCTGGTGAATGGCGACCTCTCGCGGCGCCAATTTCTCGTTCTGACGAAAGCGGCGGGGGTGAGTGCTGCGGCGGCGAGCCAGCTGGTTGGCGCCGCTTCTGCGCAAAACGCGGATATTGATGCGCTGCCGCCGGGCGGTGAATTTATCACGCTTAAAAACGCCACCGGCGGGGAAATAACCTGCGAGACTTTGCGCGCCTGGGGTGTCAGCCATGTGTTTGGCAATACCGGCGCCTATGAGGCGGGGTTTGTCGATGCGCTGGTTGATTATCCGGATATTCAATATGTGCTTGGCCTGCATGAAGGCCCGCTTGTGGCGATGGCGGATGGTTATGCGCGTGTTACCGGCAAGACTGCTTTCGTAAACGTCCATTCGGTCACCGGCGCGGCCAATGCGCTCGGCCTTATCGTCAATGCGCATGCGGATAATTCGCCGATGGTGATTTCGGTCGGCTTTAGCGCCAGCAACGGCGAAAATCTTGGTGTCTTTACGGAGACCGCAAAAGTGGAATCGATCGCGGAGCTTTACACCAAGCTGTCATTCCGGGCGAGCAATCGCGACAATCTCGCAACCTCGCTGCGCCGGTCCATGCGCATGGCGTCAGCGACGCCGCCGGGCCCGGTTTTTCTCGGCGTTAATGCAGATGTCTGGAGCGGAAAAACCGCCAAGGCGCGGATTATTCCCGCGGCGCGCTCGGCGCCGGCGGGGCCAATTCATCCGGGCAGTGATGATATTGAGCGCGCCGCGGCAATGTTGGCGCGGGCGCGTAATCCGCTTTTCGTCGCCGGCGCTGAATTGCCGCGCTGGGGCGGGCTCAAAGAGCTGGCCGCGATTGCTGATCGCCTTGGTGCGGTGGTAAGCGGCGATACATCGTCGAGCCGTTCGGCGATGGGCTTTGCCTCCAACCATCCGCGATATCTCGGCGCGATGCGCGCCCGCATTCGCCCGGAAACACCGTTTGACCTTGTGGTTTTGGCCGGCGCTTCGCGACTGTCGCTTGCGCGCCGCGGCCATCCGCTGATTCCAGAACAAGCGCAGATTATCGAAATTGGCGTGCGTGAGGAGCATCTGTCGCGCGGCTATCCGGTGGACCATCTGATTTACGCCGATGCGCGTCTCGCCCTGGCCGGTATCGACCAACGTCTCAGCGCGATGCCGCTTGATGGCGCGTTGATTGAACGCCGCCGGCATGAAGGCGAGGCGCTGAAGCAGAAGCTTCGTGAGCCGATTATCGAAACTTTGCGCAAAGTCTGGGATGATGTGCCCATCGCGCCGGAGCGGCTGGCTGCAGAAATTGACCGCGCGATGGACCCTGACGCTATCGTTGTTACGGAAGGCGTCAGTTCCGACCGGTATATCTGGGACCATGTTCAGTTCGATCAGGACAATGGCGGCCGGCGGCACTTGATTTCATCCGGCGGCAGCCTTGGCTGGGGCGTCGGCGCGGCGCTTGGCGCAAAATTCGCAGCGCCTAGTAAATCCGTATACGCGCTGGTTGGCGACGGCAGTTTCCAGTTTGGCTTGCAAGCGTTGTGGACCGCGCAGCGTCACAACAAGGTGATTGTCGTTATCATCTTTAACAACCGCGCCTATCAGGCCAACCGCTGGGCGATTGCCGGCCTTAAAGGTCGCGGCGCAAAGACCGGACGGTATATCGGCATAAATCTTGACGACCCGGCGATCGATCATGTGGCGATGGCGTCCGGTTACGGGGTTGAAGGCGAGCGCGTTACCGACCCGGGGGATTTGGCGGCGGCGCTGGCGCGTGCGGTGCGCGCCGGAAGTGAGGGCCGGTCTTTTGTGCTCGATGTGGTTATCGCCAAACGCGGACCTGGCGCCGATGCTGCGCCGTGGCATGAGTGAGTGGCCGCAAGCAGACTAACGAATAGTCTAACCCTCACTAACGCAAACGTTGCGAATCTCCGTATAGAAATCGAGTGAAAACTCGCCGCCCTCGCGGCCAATGCCTGACTTCTTAAATCCGCCAAAGGGCGAGCGAAGCTCGCGGATCATCCAGCCATTGACCCAGACGACGCCAGTCTCAATGCGCGAAGCAACGCGGCGCGTGCGGTCGCCATCGCCTGACCAGACTGTCGCCGCAAGACCATAATCGCTGTCATTGGCGTAGGCGATGGCCTCATCTTCGGTATCAAACGGCTGGATATGACAGACCGGACCGAAAACTTCTTCTTTGACGGTGCGAGAATCTTCCGAAAGCCCGGTCCAGATTGTTGGTTCGATCCAGGCGCCATCGGAAAAGGGTCCGTCTGTTTTCGGAATGCCGCCACCAGTGACCACGGTTGCGCCGTCTGCGCGCGCCGCTTCGAAATAGCTCAAAACTTTTTCGCGATGGCCGAGGCTGATCAACGGCGACAGCGTCGTTGACGGATCGCGCGGATCGCCGGGATTGAGCGCTTCGGCTTTGGCCTTCAGCGCGGTGACGAATTTGTCAAAGATTGGTCGCTCCACATATAACCGTTCAGTACAAAGACAAACCTGCCCGCAATTATGAAACACAGAGGCCGCCGTTCCCGCAACCGCTTTGTCGAAATCACAATCGGCGAAAATTATTCCGGGGTTTTTCCCACCCAGCTCCAGCGAAATATCTTTTATATCGCTGGCGGCGCCAGTGGTGATCGCCGCGCCGGTGCGGGTCTCTCCGGTGAAGGTAATGGCGTTGACGCCGGGATGGGCAGTCAGGAACTCGCCCGTCGAGCCAGCGCCGAAACCATTGACGACATTATAAACGCCCGCTGGCACGCCGGCATCGTTCATCACCTGGCCGAGCAGCGTCGCCGTCATCGGCGTTTCTTCCGATGGTTTGACGACCAGCGTATTGCCGCAAGCAAGCGCCGGCGCAATTTTCCATGTCGATAACACAAAGGGCAGGTTCCACGGGCAGATCGCCGCGATAACGCCTTTCGGCGCGCGTTCGGGATAGTTGATGGCCTTGCCCATGGGCGTTTGTGATGCAATCGGAGACATTGCAAACCCGTCTTTGGCGATATCGGCAAAGACGCGGAACTGCATTGCGCCGCGCGGTATCTCGCCTTTGAGGGTCGGGCCGATCAGCTTGCCAGTATCGCTGATTTCGGCGTCTGCAAACTCCGCCGCGCGTTCATCAATAAGGTCGGCGACCCGGTGCAAGATAGCGGCGCGCTCATCAAGGCTGATCTCGCTCCATGGACCGCCGAGCGCCGCGCGCGCAGACGATACCGCTCGGTCAACATCGGCGCGCGAGGCTTCATCGACGATGGCGACGACGGCGTTATCAGCCGGACAGCGGCTTTCAAATGTTTTAGCGCCAGCGCTTTCAACATACGCACCGTCAATAAAATTGCGCACCCGCCGCGGCTTGGTTGTCGTTCCGGCGCGTGCATTTCCTTCCGGCGGCATTTTAAACCTTGCTCAAGCGGCGGCAGCTTGCTTTGCTGGATTATAGATCTCGGTATTGGGGTGATAATCGGCCCAAACATACCAGAACATTTTATTGTAATGGGCAATGAGCGCCAGCTTTTGTCCCTTCATTTCGCCGTCAATGCATTCACCAAGCAAATTCCACGTTGACCGGGTCTGGTCGTCAATGAAATGGTTTTCGCTGTCCGCCGTGAAGGTCAGCGCCTTACCGTTCGCATTGCGGTCGAAAACCTGGATGAGGTCGAGGTCAAACCCGGAAGCAACGAGAATGTCGACGCCGGCGATTTGGTCGTGAATAAGCGGGTTGTCGCGTGAATGATCGAGCGTATAGGTGCGCGATTGCCCGTTGATTTCAACACCGGTGACCATGGATTTCATCGCCAGGCGTTCATCAAGACCGTGCTTTAACGGATAGACCATCACCGGGCTGTTGGGGTCGATGACATCGGCGCGGGCGAGAAGCTTGAGATAAAATTCATCGCGCCATTCCTTGTGGCGATGCCAGACTTTGGTGTCGCCATAGGCCGCCTTCCAGGTTCGTAAGCTGACCGCAATGGTCGGCGTCATGCGCAGCGCCGCACCGCCACCGGGCGCGCCATTATGCGCCTGGACAATCGAGCATTTGGTATTCTCTTCGTAGAAGACCAGGTTGTTGGCGAGCGCCGAGGTGATGGTGATGTTCGGCGCGGAAAACTGGTTTTCGAGCGCAAAGGCCATTGAGCTGTGCGCAAGAATGCAGTGGGTCATCATGAACGGGCTGTCGCCCTGGCGCTGTTGGACAATATGCGGGCGTCGCGCGAGGCGTGCGACATAGGCCCATGCAACGCCATTATCATCGATGACGCCGATGACTTCTTCATCGGGGCCGAATTTCTCGATCGCCTCATCAACGCTCATATAAAGTGGCTTGGTCACCGGCTTGAACAAAAACTTGGTGTGCATGAAGAAGCCAAAGGTCGCAACGCCGCCAAACAGCGCCGAGGCGCCGAGCAGCAATAGCGAAATATTGCCGGCGGAAAGCGCAAGCCCCCAGCCAAGCGCCATCAGCGCTGCCGCCGCGCCGGCGAGCCACATCGCCTTTTGATAAATCAGCCGCGCACCCCAGTCTTTTGCGGCGATTTTCGACGTCATCAACAACACGCCGAGCGTGCCTGGGAGTATGGCGGCTGCAAATATCAACGCCGCTAAGATTGCGATCAGCTCCGCACCGGTCATGGTTCACTGCTCCTCGACATAATGTTCCTTGAACCATCTCCAGGATAGAGCGCCCCGCCACCGCGAGACAGTCAAGGCATTTTAGATGCATCAGCAACTGATGCTCGAAACTCACAATGAGGAAAATAGAAATAAAACTACCCCATTAAGAGGAGAGTGTAGGGAGTTTAAGTTGCGGATGCAACAATAAATGGAGTGATATTTGCCGCCGGCGCAGGTCAGAGTGGCCGCTCGGGATTGAGGAGGGTGCGCCACATATGCGCGGAGGGACTGTTGTCGAAACCGAGGCCTTCCTCGGGTTGGCGCCAGTTGCGGGCGATAATGTCGGTAAACTGGTCGATATCCGGCGCCGGGCCGGGCGTAAATCCGTAAGTATCGTTGAGCGTAATCAGCCGTGCTTCCAAATACCAGCGATGGTTGCGGGCATACTGATAGGCGTTTTGAATATAGGGTTCGGGCGCATAGTCTTTGCCGAACACACAGCGGTAAAGTTCGGGATATTCATAGCCGGTCTCAGTATCGGCATAAAACCGCAGCGCCTGATGGTGGCGAACGCCCCATGTGACGCGCTCATCGACATAAGGCGCGATGAGGTCAGCGCCCCACCATGCGTGATCGGTTTTGATCAGGTTGATGGCGATATCATGGACAAGCGAGGCGATAATGTTGCGTTCGGGCTGGCCCTCGTTCAACGCATGCGCCGCACTTTTAAGGCAGTGAGAGACGGTTGGCTCTGAAAAGCGCCGCTTGAAAAAGTCGATCAGCGTCGGGCGCTCGGGCATTTTATAAAGCTTGGGGACAATGGTTTTGTCAAAAATTTGTCCCGCGCCCCGGCGCACATCGCGGCCGACTTTGATGATATCAATTTCAGAACATTCCGGGCCATAGGCTGCCTGATCCATCAGCTCATGTTCCAGCGCATCGGCAAGCGCTTCAGCAGGCAGGACAGCGATGGCGGATGCGCCGCCGAGCCGGGTCAACAGCGCCCGCCGGTTGATGGTGAGGTCCGGCATCTGTGTTTTCCTCTTCGC
>JAJFGE010000080.1 GCA_021776295.1 Hyphococcus sp. | reverse complement strand
AAAGATTGCTGGGACGGCTCAAGCGTGCCGATGACGGCTGAGTGTCCGCCGCAATTGCTTGAAGAGCAGTCCGCTGACCTCGATCCGATCGGGTTCACGGTTTATTTTGACTATGACAAGGCGAACCTCACGCCGCAGGCTTCCACATTGATTGCGGAAGCGGCCGGTCGTGCGCTTCAAAATGACATTGACGGCGTGGTCGTATCGGGCAACACCGACACGTCCGGCTCTTCGGCTTATAATCAGGCGCTTTCCGAACGTCGCGCTAAGGCTGTTCACGATGCGCTGATTGCGAATGACGTTCCGGCAGATCGGATCCGCAGCGAGGCTTATGGCGAGTCCAATCCGGCCAAAGCAACGCCAGACGGCGTACGTGAGCCGCTTAACCGCCGTTCGGAAGTTACTATCTCGTTCGAATAACCACGAGCGAGGACGCAAAACATCAAACCGGTGCAGCTTGCTGCGCCGGTTTTTTATGCTGGCAATATCTGAAATGCGTCCGCTTCGTCCCGGCGCTTATTCTTCCGCGTAAAGCTTTAAAAACGCTGTAACGCCGCCGCTCACCTGCTTGGTGATGGCGGCGTCTAGGTTTTTCGGTGCGGCCCCAAGGAGCGCGTGCGTATAGAGCGGCTCGGTTATTAGCGCGCCCAACTGCCAGATGGCGGCTTCGGCGTCGTCGATTTTTAAAACCCCCTTGGCGCCCAAGCGGGCGAGAATGGGCGCGTATTTCTTGACCATCCATTGCGGTCCATGGACGAGATAGGATTGGCCAATCGCTGGCGTGCGTTCCGCTTCAAAAGCCGCTATGCGACGCAGCGACAAGGCTTCGGGCTCTAATACGCCTTTGACGAATTCAAGGCTCAGCTGCATTAACAACTCACCAGGCGGCAGGCTGGATTCAATCTCATCGACATTGACGGGCAGGACTTTTCTGCAGGTGTCTTCAATCGCCGCGCCGAAAAGTTCTTCCTTGGAGCGAAAGCGATTATAGACCGTGCGCTTTGAAACGGCCGCTTCAAGTGCAATCTGGTCCATGCTGGCGGCGTCAAATCCGTGCGCGAGAAAGGTCTTGCGCGCGGCCTTGACGATGGCGTCGGTCTTTTGATCGACCGGCATATCTGCCTGTATCGCTTGGACTGTCATATTAATCGCGCCCGCCCCCCCTGGTTCGTGTTTGTCTTCGGCCGATCATACGCAGTTTGCTGGCTGATGAACATATACCGGCTGCAATTGCCCGCATCGGCGTTTACGCCCTGTTAACCATCCGCGCCGAAGCATGGCCCATGGCCAAAAAACGCGCCCGAAGGGCAACCAATAAAGCCGGCAAAAGGCGGCCCGCGGTCAGCCGCCAGGGATATTTTCGCCTGGTGAGCGATGGCGGCGTGTTTTGCGTGACGATCCTGATCGGTGTTGCGCTTGTGTTTGCCTATATAGCTCGCGACCTGCCGGATACGGATGTGCTGTGGCGCTCCGCTGGGGGGCCGAAAATCACGTTGCTGGATTCCGGAAGTGCGCCATTGAGCGTCCATGGCGCCAGCGCCGGCGCTCCGGTGCGTCTGGCGGATCTGCCTGATTATGTGCCGAATGCGATTCTCGCCGTTGAGGATCGAAATTTTTACCACCATCTCGGCGTCAATCCGGTCTCAGTGGGGCGTGCGTTGGTTGTTAATATGCGCAAACGCGGCGTGGTGCAGGGCGGCTCAACCATCACCCAGCAGCTCGCCAAGAACATTTTTCTGACCAACGAGCGTACGCTCAAGAGGAAAGCGCAGGAGTTTATTCTTGCCTTGTGGCTTGAGCAAAAATTCACCAAGCAAGAAATCCTCACATTGTATCTCAACCGGGTTTATTTTGGCGCCGGCGCCTATGGGATTGATGCGGCAAGCTATCGTTATTTTGCAAAGCCCGCGCGCTTTTTGTCGCTTGGCGAGGCGGCGGTTCTGGCGGGGCTTTTAAAAGCGCCGTCTCGGTTTGCGCCGACCCACAATCCCGATGACGCAGGCCGTCGCGGCCGCCTCGTCATTGACCAAATGGTTGCCGCCGGTTTTCTGACCCAAGCAGAAGCCGACGACGTGGTTTCAAGGCCGATAGTGGTCAAGGCGTCACGCTTGTCGGCGGCGCCGTATTTTATCGATTATATCATGAGCCGCGTGCGCGTGCGCGCAGGAGATATTGACGCCGATCTTGTGGTGCGGACAACTTTTGATCGGCGCATGCAGGAGGCTGCGGAAATCGGCATGATCGCCGGCATTGCCAGCGCTGACGACGCCCTTGCCGAAGCCCAGAGCGCAGCGGTCATTCTCGATGATGCGGGCGCCGTCCGGGCGATGATAGGCGGGCGCGATTATCGCGAAACCCAGTTCAACCGCGCCGTTCAGGCCAAGCGTCAACCTGGATCTGCATTCAAACCGTTTGTTTTTCTGGCCGCGGTCGAGGCCGGCGTGACAGCTGATGATATTGTCCTCGATGCGCCATTGAGGATCGGAAAATGGATACCCGACAATTATAACAGTAAATTCTATGGCGAGGTCACCGTGCGCGAGGCAATGGTCCGCTCTTTGAATTCAGCGACTATTCGTTTGCAAGAATCGGTTGGGCGCGGGAATGTCAGCCGGACGGCGCGTGCTATGGGTTGGGCGGGCAAGCTGAACCCGGGACCAGCCTTGGCGTTAGGCGTCGATGCGGTCTCGCCATTGCAGCTTGCCGGCGCCTATGCACCCTTCGCCAATGGCGGCTATCGCGTCGAGCCGCATGTGATTGTCAGTATCGAGACCGTTGACGGTGATGTCGTCTATCGCCGCGAGGGGTCTTTTGCCGGTCAAGCGGCGTCGCACGAGGCCATCGAGGCGACCAATGCGATGCTGGCGAGCGTCGTAGAATGGGGAACCGGCCGTGCGGCGCAAACGCCGGGCTATCGTGCAGCCGGTAAGACCGGCACGTCGCAAGGCAGCCGCGACGCCTGGTTTGCCGGCCATGCGCGCGGCCTCGTCTGTGTAATATGGGTCGGCCGTGACGACAATGCGCCGATGCCGGGCGTTACGGGTGGGCGCGCCCCGGCGGTGATCTGGCGAGAGATTATGGTCCGCGCCCTGCCGCCGGTCTATGTCGCGCCGATGGTCCCGATGTTTGATGATCCGATTGCCGAGGTTTTGAAAACCCGCGGGTAAGCCAGTGCGCTATACCGCTTGAACGCCATATGAAAATAACGCGGCGCCATTGGCGTTGAACCAGTTTTCCGCCGCCCGTGCGTCAACGCCTAGCGCCCTGACCCGGCGCCAAAAAGCTGGCGAATGGTTCATATGTTCCAGATGAACACATTCATGCGCCGCGACATAGCTAAGAATATCGTCCGGCGCCATAATCAGGCGCCATGAAAATGACAGGACTGCATCAGACGAGCATGAGCCCCAGCGCGAGCGCGTGTCGCGAATGCGAAGCGCCCGGTGTTTTTTATCGAGCTGTGCGCAGTACTGTCCGACCCGTTCGTTCAGCGCTTTGCGCGCCTCGCGTTTCATCCAATCGACCAGCCGGCGATTGAGATGAGCGCCGTCTCCGCCGACCCGGATGGCGGGCAGAAATTGATTGTCGATGCGCACCGGCGCGCGCGGCCCGCCATCACGAATAATCGTGTGCAGCGTTCCACGAAATGGGATGCTCATGCCCTCGGCAAAGGCTCTTGCACGCAGATTTTCATCGAGCTGGCCGGCGATCCATTCGCTGCGCTCATGGGCGAAAGCGATAGCCTCTGGCAAACTGCGTTTACTGGGCGCGGTTACCAAGATTTCCCCAGCCACCGGGTCTACCTTTAAAATCAACCGCTTGGCACGCCGGTTCACGCGCGCGATTAACGGCACCGGGCGCTTGCCAATGTTGATTTCGGTTCGGGTAATGTGATTTATCGGCATGAATATACTCTGGAACTGATACTCATCTTGGTTGGTTTTGTAAAAAGATCAAATTGCTTTTCGAAAATATGCAAAGAATAATTTTCGCCCGATGACAATAGAAAAAATTGCGACCCATTAGATTATGACCGATACCGCGCCTGACAAAAATAAACCTGCAAAAGCACCCAAAGATGTTTTGGCGACGCCAACGCCAGCAACGCCTATGCCAGCAACGCCTATGATGGTGCAATATCACGCCATTCGCGAAACTGTCGGCGATGCATTGCTGTTTTACCGCATGGGCGACTTCTACGAATTGTTCTTTGACGACGCCATAACCGCCGCGGCGGTGCTTGACATCACGCTGACAAAACGCGGCCAGCATGACGGCGAAGGCATTGCGATGTGCGGCGTGCCGTTTCACGCCTTTGAGCCTTATCTCGCCAAGCTCATCAAAGCTGGCTTTAAAGTCGCGATCTGCGAGCAGATGGAAAACCCGGCGGAAGCAAAAAAGCGTGGGCCAAAATCAGTGGTTCGCCGCGAGGTGGTGCGCACCGTGACGCCGGGAACCATCCTTGAAGAAACGCTCTTGGATGCGCGCGCCAACAACTTTCTGTGCGCCGTTTCGATTTTGCGCAGCGGCGAGGATGCGGCGATTGCCTGGGCGGATGTCTCAACCGGCGAGCTATCGGTGCGCGGCACAACCAAGGACGCCATCGCCTCAGACATCGCCGTCATTGCGCCGAAGGAATTAATTGCTCCTGATGGGGAGCAAAGTGATTGGGCGGCGCTCATCGCTTCGGTTTGTCCCGCCGATCGGCTGACGCTTCTGCCCGCACAGCAATTTGATTCCACCGCAGGCCAGCGTCGCTTGCTGGATGTGTTTGGCGTCGCCTCGCTCGATGGGTTCGGTGATTTTGACCGCGCCGAATGTGCGGCGCTGGGTGCGCTGCTCGGCTATGTGGAACTGACCCAGGCCGGGCGGATGCCGGCTTTGAGCGCGCCAAAACGCGCCGCGATATCTGAGACAATGGCGATTGATGCGGCGACCCGGGGCTCGCTGGAGCTCACCCAGGCGCAGACCGGCGGGCGCAGAGGCTCGCTTTTATGGGCGGTTGACCGCACCGTCACCGGCGCCGGCGCGCGGCTGTTGGCGATGCGCATGTCAGCGCCGCTGACCGATCCGGTGAAGATTAACCATCGCTTTGATGCAGTAGGTTTTTTTGAACGCGCGCCGGAGTTGCGCCTTTCGGTGCGCGACAGTCTGAAGCAAACACCGGATATTGCCCGCTCGCTGTCGCGGCTTTCTCTGGAGCGCGGTGGTCCGCGCGATCTGGCCGCCATCCGTGATGCATTAATCAGCACCCGAACCATTGCTGAAGTCATTGCAAACGCGCCCAATCTCGATACGCCGCCGCCCTCGGTTGAGGCCAATCTTGTCGCCATCGAGGACCGTCAAGGCGAAGGCTTTTCCACGCTGATCGCAATCTTGCGCGCGGCGATTGGCGCCGATGCGCCGATGCTGGCGCGCGATGGCGGGTTTATCGCCAAAGGCTTTGATCCCGGGCTCGATTCGGTTTGCGTGCTGCGCGATGAGGCGCGCCGGGTGATTGCCGGTCTGGAAGCAAAGTACCGACAGCAGACCGGCGTCAAGCCGCTCAAAATTCGCCACAATAATGTGCTTGGCTATTTCGTTGAAACCCCGCCGGCCCATGGCGATAAGCTCGCCTCCGCACCGCATGATGAAACGTTTATTCATCGCCAGACCCTGGCCAGCGCGGTGCGATTTACCACCGGCGAACTGGCTGACCTCGACGCCAAAATCACCCGTGCAAAAGATGAGGCGCTGGCGCGCGAGCTGGAACTGTTTGCCGAGCTTACGGGCGCGGTTCTGGAGCGCCGCGATGCGCTGGCGGCGGCGGGCGCCGGGCTTGCGGAAATTGACGTCAGCGCGGCGCTGGCTGAACTTGCCGCCGATGACGCCTATATCCGTCCGGTTGTTGACGACAGCAATGCATTTGATGTGAAAGCCGCCCGCCATCCGGTTGTGGAACGGGCGTTGCGCGCCGCTGGCGAGGCGGCGTTTGTGGCCAATGATTGCCGCCTCAGCGCCGATGGCGCGGCGCAGCTATGGCTGATTACCGGGCCGAATATGGCCGGTAAATCAACCTTCCTGCGCCAGAACGCGCTGATCGCTATTTTGGCGCAAGCAGGCTCTTTTGTGCCCGCCGCATCAGCCCATATCGGCGTTGTCGACCGGGTGTTCTCGCGCGTCGGCGCGGCTGACGATATCGCCAAGGGGCGCTCGACCTTTATGGTGGAAATGGTCGAGACGGCGGCGATCCTCAATCAGGCGACGGCGTGCTCGCTGGTGGTGCTTGACGAAATCGGCCGCGGCACCTCGACCTTTGACGGGCTTTCCATCGCCTGGGCGGCGGTTGAACATCTCCATGACGCGATCCGTTGCCGCGGGCTTTTCGCAACCCATTATCATGAGCTGACCGCGCTGTCCGACCCGCTGGAGCGCCTCGTCAATATGTCGATGAAGGTGCGCGAGTGGAAAGGCGATGTGGTGTTTCTCCATGAGGTGGCGCCGGGCGCAGCTGACCGGTCATACGGGATCGCCGTCGCAAAGCTTGCCGGCCTGCCGAGCAGCGTCGTGGACCGTGCGCAAGGCGTTCTGGCGGCGCTTGAAAAACAACGCCGCGGCGCCGGCGGGCATGTGGATGAATTGCCGCTATTCGCCGCCGCCGCGCCGGTGCAAGAAAGTCAGCCCATAGAGGGCGACCCGCTTGTTGACGCCCTTGTTGATGCATTGGCGGAGGTCAATCCCGACGCTGTCAGCCCGCAAGAAGCGCTGAATGTTTTATACCGGCTGAAAGCGATAAAGCCGCCGACTTGAACGCTGAGGCGTATATAGCCGATTGATGTGAATGCTGATTCTAAAGGACGCGACTGCGCCCCGGCGCTGATGCGCCGCGCCCCCGCAGGCCCTCGCGAAGCGAGGATTAGCCGCGAGCGAAAACAAACCATAGTGAAATCAATGCTCAATTGATTTTGCTATAGTTGAATTCCCGCCCGGCGCAGGCGACAATTGGTTGCCGCAAATTCAACGCCGGGTTTTTCGTGACATTGCAATCACCACCGAAGACCAAAGCCGCGCTGTTTGACGCCGCCGCCTTTGTCGATGCGCTGAAATCTGCGATCGACGCCGAGCGCGCTGGTCAACGCCATGGGGCGATCGGTAAATTGCTGCGCGAGACCATGCCAACGGTTCGCGCCGATGGTCTTGGCTGCTCAGACCGCGGCGACAGGGTCGCCGCGCGCATCGCCCGGTCCATGGATGCCATCATCAAGGCGCTCTACAAGCTTTCTCCTGCCGGTGACGACATCGCGCTTTGCGCCATTGGCGGCTATGGCCGGCGCGCGCTGGCGCCATTTTCAGATATCGATCTTCTGTTTCTGCATCGTCCGAAGCAAAATCCTGCGGACGACGCGGGTCTACGCGCTGTCACCGATTTTATGCTCTACGCTTTGTGGGATAGCGGGCTGAAAATCGGCCATGGCGTCCACACGCCCAAAACTGCGATTGATTTTGCCAAACAAGATATGATTGCGCGCACCGCCTATCTCGATGCGCGGCTTTTATGCGGATCAAAAAAACTGTTTGATGATTTCCATGGCGGCTATGACCGCTTGCGCTGGCGCACAAAAAACCAATTTGTCGCCGCTAAGCTGAAAGAACAGGACGAGCGCCACGCCACCGCCGGCGAGACCCGTTATCTGGTCGAGCCGGACATCAAAGAAGGCAAAGGCGCCCTGCGTGATGCGCAGACAATCCGTTGGCTTTACAAATATGTTTATGGTGGCGCCATCGGCGAGCACAAAGCGATCGACAAAATCATGGACGCGTCAGAGCGGCGCGCGCTCGCCAAGGCCGAGCGATTTTTATGGTCTGTGCGGGTTCATCTGCACGATCTGCGCGGGCGTCCTGACGAACAACTCACATTTGATGTTCAGCCTCGGATCGCCGCGCGTCTCGACTATGCAGATCGCAAAAATATGAGCGCAGCGGAACGTCTGATGAAGCATTATTTTGTCACCACAGTGGAAGTGGGGCGCCTTACTCGCATTCTCTGTGCGAGGCTTGAAGAAGAACGCGCCATAAGGTTGCCTCATCTGCCGACAATGCTGCCAAAGGAATTGCAATCCGACGAAGCGCCCGGAAAACCCAATCTGCGCATTCGCGGCGGACGGCTCGATTTTGCAAGCGCTGCGCGGGCGCGCAAAACCCCGCGCGATTTTTTTCGACTGTTTCGGGCGTTTTCCAAAAAACCGAAGATTGATTTTCACCCCGATGCGCTGGCGGTTATTGCCGAGCAGACGCCAAAGGTGACTTCTGATGTTCGCAAGGATGCATATGTCGCGGCTCTCTTTGAAGGCATTTTGACAAAATCGCCCGATCCCGTTCGTGTGTTGCGGGTGATGACGGAAACCGGCCTCCTCGGGAAATATATCCCGGCCTATGGCTCGATTGTCGGGCGCATTGATTACGGGCTCTATCGGCGGTTTACGCTCGATGAGCATGTCTTGCGCAGCATCGGCGTTCTCGCGCGCATCTGGCGCGGCAAGCTGAAGGGTGAGCATCCGATAGCGACCCGCATCCTGAAGACGGTGGATGCGCCGCTGCTTTATTTTCTCGCGCTTCTGCTCCATGAATCAATCTGGACATTAAAGGACAAGTCGCCTCTGCAATGTGAAAAGCTGGTGCAGCGAGTGACGCGGCGTTTAGGCTTGAGTGCTGAGGGCGCCGTGCTCGCCGGCTGGGGCGCGGCCAATTATCTCTTGATGGTGCGCACCGCGGAGCGGCGAAATCTGACAGAAGCACAGGCGATCTCGAATTTTGCTGCCTCTGTCGGGGATCGTGCGCGTCTCGACCTGATGCTCGCTTTATCGGTCTGCCATTTGCAGACGGTAGGTCTTTATTCATGGGATGGCGTAACGCGCCGTCAAATAACTGAACTTTACGAGGCGACAGCAGCCTGGTTAGACGAAGGCGAAGCGGCGTTACACAAGCGGCTCGATAAGCGTGCAGAAATCGTCCGCTCAGAAACGAAGAAGCGCCTTGCCGATTGGAGTGATGCTGAGAAAGAAAAATTTCTTAACCGACTGACCGATGACATGGTGCGGTCGGTCTATCCGGACGTCATTGTTCGCTTCGCCCATCTCGCGCGCGCAGCCAAAAAGGATCGCGCGGACGCCGCCGTCACACTGACGCCGCGCGACGGCGATCTTGAAGCGATAATCTACGCTGAAGACCGTCCGGGACTGCTTGGTGATATTGCCGGCGCCGTCGCCGCTAGCGGGCTGAGCGTTCGTTCGGTGCAAGCGTTGACCACCGAAGAGAGCAAAGCATTCGACATTTTCGCAATCCATTCGCCCGACAGCATGCCGCTTGATGATTCTAACCAGTCGAAGCGCCTTCATGCGGCGCTGTTGGCGGCGTCGCGCGAGACGCCTAAGAAGGCGCCGAACCTCCGGCGGCGGCTCGGCGACCGGCGGGGGCTATTTTCTGTGCTGCCCGCTGTGCGGATCGAGCAGGGCGCCTCTGAAGACGCCACTGTTGTCGAAACGGAAGGGCTCGACCGGCCGGGTCTGCTTTACGAGCTGGCCTCGGCTCTTGCCGATCTGGATGTATCTATCGTTTCCGCCCACATCGCGACCTATGGTGAGCGCGCGGTTGACGCGTTTTATCTCTGTGACCGCAATAGAAGCAAAATCACTGACGTGGCCACTCTGAAGCAGATTAAGAAAAAGCTCCTCAGCGTTCTTTCTTCTGGTTCCAGCTAATAAACCCCTCTATCCCGACACGCGAAGACCTCAATTTGCAACTAGCTTGGCGGCATCATGAGCGGCAATTTATTTAAGTCTCTGGCGACGGTGAGCGGCATGACGATGGCCAGCCGGGTGCTCGGATTTGTCCGCCAGATTTTAATCACCGGCGTCATCGGCGCCGGCGGCAATCCGGTCGCCGATGCTTTCTGGGCGGCGTTCCGTTTGCCGAATATGTTTCGAAGGCTGTTTGCGGAGGGCGCCTTTCATGCAGCATTCATCCCACTGTTTCAGGGCAAGCTGGTTGGCGAGGGCGAAGCCGAAGCCAAGGCGTTCGCCGAGGAAGTCCTTACCGCTCTGGTGTTTATTTTAACACTGCTTACCGCTCTGGTTGAACTTGCCGCACCATTGTTTGTCTATCTCATCGCCGCAGGCTTTAAAGCCGAGCCTGAGAAATTCGCCCTGGCGACACTTTATACACGGATCATGTTTCCCTATCTGATGATGATGTCGCTGGTCGGCCTGATGAGCGGGATATTAAACTCGCTCAATCGGTTTGCAGCCTCGGCCGGCGCGCCCCTGGCGCTTAATATTTGTCTCATCACGGCGATTTTAATTTACGCGCAGGCCGATACTGAAATTACCGGCCAGGCGGCGGCCTGGAGCGTGTTTGCTGGCGGGCTGGTGCAGGTGGCGATTGTTATCTATGGCGCGACGCGTCAGGGATATTTTCTAAAGCTGCGCGTGCCGCGCCTGACGCCGGGCGTCAAACGGCTTTTCGTTCTCGGCGCTCCCGGTTTCATCAGCGCCGGCGCGGTGCAGATCAACCTTATCATCGGCACCAATATCGCCAGCCGCGAGCCTGGCGCGGTGTCGTGGCTGATGAATGCCGACCAGCTCTACCAGTTGCCGCTTGCAGTTGTGGGGATTGCTCTGGCTATCGTGCTGTTACCGATGTTGTCGCGGCGCGTGAAGGAGGGCGATGAGGTTGGCGCCGCGCGTGCGATTGACCGCTCGCTGGAAATATCGGCGCTGTTGTGTTTTCCGGCGGCGGCGGCGTTTGTGGTGATGGGCGTGCCAATTTGCGACGCGCTGTTTCGCGGCCTTGCAGGGGATGCGTTGTCGATTTTTGGCGTAAAGGGTTCAGCTTTTACCGCCCATGATGCGCTGATGACGGGTATGGCGCTGGCGATATTCGGCTGGGGATTGCCCGCTTTTGTGTGGCAGAAAATATTTTTGCCGGCGTTTTTCGCCAGGCAAGATACAACAACGCCGATGAATTTTGCGATTATCGCCATCGCTATCAATACGGTTCTGGCGCTGGCGTTATTTCCGCGTTTCGGCTTTTTAAGCGTCGCCTTCGCAACTGCGTTTGCCGCCTGGGTGCAGGTTCTGCTACTCGCCTTTGCGCTTCATCGCCGCCGCCAGTTTCAGCCAGGGGGGAGGCTGGGCGCGCGGCTGGGGCGCATTCTTGTGGCGACGCTCGGGCTGGCGGTGTTTTTGAACTTTGCTCTCGGCTATAGCGATGTTATCGCCGGCTATCTGTTCAACCGGCAATGGGTTGCGATCATCGCCATTTCGGGCGCCGGCATGGGCGTTTATGGTTTGTTGGCGCTGGTTCTTGGCGCCGTGCGGCCTTCCGACTACAAGACGATTTCTGGCGTGTGAAATAGAAAGAACGAGCATAATGAGCGGCTATCAGGGGCCTATGCGGGTGCTATCGGGCATTCAGCCATCCGGCGGGATGCATCTTGGCAATTATCTCGGCGCCATCCGGAAATTTGTCGATTTGCAATATCAGTATGACTGCCATTTCTGCGTCGTCGATATGCATGCCATTACCGTCTGGCAGGACCCGGCAAAGCTGCGTGCACAGACATTTCATATCGCGGCGTCATACCTTGCGGCCGGCGTCGATCCGAAGACCGCAGCGATCTTTCACCAGTCGGCGGTGCGGGCGCATGCGGAACTCGCCTGGATATTTAACTGCGTCGCACGGCTCGGCTGGCTCGACCGGATGACCCAGTTTAAAGACAAGGCCGGCAAAGACAAAGAACGCGCCTCGGTCGGCCTTTATACTTATCCCGTGCTTCAGGCGGCGGACATTCTGGTTTACAAGGCAACCCATGTGCCGGTGGGGGAAGACCAAAAACAACATCTTGAACTGTCGCGCGATATTGCTGCGAAGTTTAATCATGATTTCAAGGCGGAAGATTTCTTCCCGTTGCCGGAGCCTTTAATTAAAGGGCCGGGCGCGCGCATTATGTCGTTGCGCGACGGCAGAGCAAAGATGTCAAAGTCGGACGCGTCGCAAAACGCCTGCATTTTTCTGAGCGACGATAAGGACACAATCGCCCGGAAAATCAAAAAGGCGAAAACTGACGCTGAACCTCTGCCGGACAAAATAGAAGGCCTGGCCGGTCGGCCGGAAGCGGCCAATCTCGTTGGCGTTTATGCAGCGCTCTCCGGTAAATCGGATGCGGAAGTTTTGTCAGCTTTTGGCGGCAAGGGCTTTGGCGCGTTCAAGCCTGCGCTCGCGGATCTGGTGGTTGAGAAGATCGCGCCCATCGGCGACGAGCTGCGCCGGCTTGAGGCCGATCCGGGCTTTCTCCAGCAAGTGCTGAGCGACGGGGCGGAACGCGCTGCTGCTACCGCCGACCCGATTGTGAAACAGGTCAAGGAAATCGTCGGGTTTGTCGCTTAATGGCATTCGTTATCGCAGGCTTGGCGCTCGGCTATAGTAAAATGTTGGTTAATTTTTAACGCCTCGCGACGAAGTTCTCTCCATCGGGCGGCTTTTTTGGGCGTCAATTCGCGAGGGCAAAGAGGTGAGCGACGTGACTGATATTGAGGGTAGGCCAGCGCGTAATATTGCGCGTCCCGACATCCCGCTAATCTCCATTATCGCGCCTTGCTACAATGAGACCGGCGCCATCGCGCCTTTTGTCGCCGCGATGATGGACATCATCAAAGCTGGCGGCGTGCGTTATGAATTGGTGTTTGTCGATGATGGCAGCACGGATGACACTCGCGCCCAGCTCTCGGCGCTCGCCGATCGCTATTGCGAGATCCGCGTTGTCGCCTTCTCGCGCAATTTCGGCAAGGAAGCAGCGCTTACCGCCGGGCTTGATTACGCCGAGGGCGATGCGGTGGTGGTGATGGATGTTGATTTGCAGGACCCGCCGGAACTGATCGCCACGTTTATTGAAAAATGGCGCGACGGGTATGACGTTGTTTATGCAACGCGCGATGATCGCGGCGCCGATACTTTCGCTAAACGGTTTACGGCGGGTGGGTTTTACCGTCTGTTTAACAAAATTTCTGCGGTGAAAATTCCCGAAAACACTGGCGATTACCGGTTGATGGACCGCCGTGTGGTTGAGACTATCAAGACGTTGCCGGAGCGTTCGAGATTTATGAAAGGATTGTTTGCCTGGGTCGGGTTCAAATCTGTGGGCGTAGACTATGCGCGCCCGGCGCGCACCGCAGGTAAGACGAAATTTAATTTCTGGCGGTTGTGGAATTTTGCCATTGACGGTTTTGCAAGTTTTTCGACCGCGCCGTTGCGGGTTTGGAGTTATATCGGCGGCGTCATCGCCTTGCTCTCCTTTCTCTACGCCTCCGCGATGATTTTAATCACGCTTGTCACCGGTAATGATGTGCCTGGTTATGCGTCGCTGCTAACATTTATTCTTTTCTTCGGCAGTGTACAGATGATATCCGTCGGCATATTGGGTGAATATATTGCGCGCCTGTTTGTCGAAGTGAAGCGGCGGCCGATCTATATTGTTGACGAGGTTTACGCCGGCGAGGGCGCCAAGCCGCCCGCACGAACGGCGGCCGATTAGAGCGCCGGGCGAAAAAGTGGGCCCTTCGACTTCGCTCAGGATGAGGCCGGTTTTTCGCATCCGAGCGCGAAGGCGGTCAAGTTATAGTAAGCGCGCCTTCGCGCGCGGGCCGGCGCGCAACAAACAATCTAGATCATCGGGCGATTCCTATTAATCGCCCGATGATCTAGGCGGCGGCGGTTGACCGTTTATTGGCGGAGAATATTTTTCAATATAAACAAAAGCTTGTGCATATTCTCCGTGCCGCGGGGCGTATTTGAACCGCTTTGCTTCACGCCGCGACTTATGGTCTGAACGCTTAATCTTGCGGAAAGGCTGCGGGCCATGCGCCGGGATGCTGAACGCATATTCGATGAATATCTGGCGGCGGCGGCGCGTGCTGGCGACCGGGCGGCGTTTGGCCGGCTGGCGCAGCGATGGCAATCGAGATTGCTCGCCCACGCCTTTCGGTTAACCGGCGACGGCGAGGTGGCGCGTGATGTAGTGCAGGACGCCTGGCGCGATATTGTCAGAGCACTGCCGCGCCTGAAAGACGCGGCAGTGTTTCCGGCCTGGGCCTACCGCATCGTTACGCGCCGCGCCGCCGACACGATCCGCCGCACCCAGCGTGATCGCCGCACCACAGCTGCCTATGCGGTCGAGCCTAAGAATAATGAGGTTGCGACCGGCGCCATGGAAGCGGCCGCTGATGGCGGCGCACTCAATAAAGTGATTGCGTCGCTGCCGCCGGGCCAACGGGCGGCGGTGGCTCTTCATTACAAAGAAGGTTTTAGCGTTGTGGAAATCGCCGCAGCGCTGGAGGTTCCGGCGGGCACCGTCAAGACCCGCCTGATGCATGCGCGGCGCAAGATGCGCGACGCGCTGGAAGGAGGAAAATCCAATGAACGATCTTGATCGGGAAATTCAACAAGCCCTTGATGCAGAAGAGCGCGAACTGTTCGAGCAATTCGGTGAGCAGGGACTTTTTACTCTATGGTTTAGCGTTTATCGCGGAAAGCAGGGTTGGATCGCAATAGGTGCGACATTCGTCATGCTGGTTATGTTCGGCGGTGCGGTCTATGCGGGCTGGAACTTCCTGCATTCGCCAACTGGCATTGAGGCCGCCCATTGGGGCGCGATCACCTGGCTCCTGATGACTATGATCGGGTTCATGAAACTCTGGTTCTGGATGCGCATGGAGTCCAATCGGATGTTGCGCGAGTTCAAACGCATCGAATTGCAGATAGCCCGCTTGCAGCCGAAATAGACGGTTGGTCAAATAGATTGTCGGCGCCGGTAATTTTGCGTAGCCTCTCAGGGAGAGTTGGAGAGGTTGCGATATGAGAGTTTTGGCGAGTTTTGCGGCGGTGTTGTTGGCGGCGTGTTCAGGTGAGCAGGCGACGGCGCCGGTGGATGAACCGAGACAAGCGGTTGAAGCCGTGTCGCCAGAACTTACGGTGCGCTTTGCGACTTACAACACCTATTTGAACCGCCCGGCTGAGGGCGTTCTGCAAATGGATTTGCAAACGCCGGATAATGCGCAGGCGAGGAAGGTCGCGGAAATTATTCAGCGTATGGCGCCGGATATTCTGGTGCTGAATGAGTTTGACTATGACGAAGCTGGCGCGGGTTTGCGCTTGTTTAAAGAGAACTATCTTGAAGTTAGTCAGAACGGCGCCGCGCCTGCGATCTATCCCTACAGTTTCGTTGCGCCGTCCAATACCGGCCTGGCCTCAGGTCACGACCTCAACCGCGACGGGGTTGTCACAACCGAGCCTGGCTCGCGCGACTATGGCGGCGATGCGTTCGGCTATGGTGAATTTCCCGGCCAATATGCCATGGCGCTGCTGTCGAAATATCCGATAGACGAGGCGGCGGTGCGCAGCTTTCAGACATTCCTGTGGAAAGACATGCCCGGCGCGCTGTTGCCGGACGACCCGGCGAGGCCAGAACCCGCAGACTGGTACAGCGCCGAGGCGCTTGAAGATTTTCGCCTGTCGTCGAAAAACTATTGGGACGTTCCGGTGATTATCGACGAGGCCCGCATCCATGTTCTCGCCAGTCATCCGACGCCGCCGGGCTTTGACGGCGAGGAAGACCGCAACGGCAAACGCAACTTTGATGAAAACCGTTTCTGGACGGACTATATCGCAGATGGCGAGGGCGAGTATATATATGATGACGCCGGCGCCAGGGGCGGCCTTGAGGCTGGCGCGCGCTTTGTGATTATGGGCGACCTTAACGCCGATCCCAATGATGGCGGCGCGGTTGAGGGCTCTATCAGCCAGTTGCTAAATGCGCCGGAAGTGGCCCAAGCGCCTGCGCCGACCAGCCATGGCGGTGCGACACAGGCCGGCCTTCAGGGCGGCGCCAATCTCACCCATATCGGCGATGCGTCTGAAGACACCGCCGATTTTAATGATGATCCCGAGCGCGG
>JAJFGE010000079.1 GCA_021776295.1 Hyphococcus sp. | reverse complement strand
GACGGCTTGCGCTTCACGATAGGTCACCGTCGGGTCTTCAAGCGGCGCGGGTTTTTCCAGCGCGCTGTAAGGACGGTCATAATTCGGCGCGCCATCGGCCAGCGGCGGCACAGGTAAATCCGCTGCGATCTCGCCTTTGTGCTTGATCACCAGCCGGCCGGTATCGGTTGTGACGCCGATCACCGCGAAATCAACGCCCCATTTATCAAAGATCGCGCGGGCGCCCTCTTCCTGGCCGGGTTTAAGCACCATCAACATGCGCTCCTGACTTTCCGACAGCAGCATCTCATAGGCGGTCATGTTCTCTTCGCGCTGGGGCACATGATCGAGGTCAAGCTCAAAGCCCCCTCCTCCCAGATTGGCGCCTTTCGCCGCCATCTCAACCGATGATGAGGTCAGCCCCGCCGCGCCCATATCCTGAATGGCGATGATCGCATCCGACGCCATCAGCTCCAGGCAGGCTTCAAGCAAAAGCTTTTCCGTAAACGGATCGCCGACCTGCACGGTCGGGCGTTTTTCATCCGAAGCGTCGTCAAACTCCGCTGACGCCATGGTCGCGCCGTGAATGCCGTCGCGGCCGGTCTTGGAGCCGACATAGACAACCGGATTGCCGGCGCCGCGTGCGGCAGAATAAAAAATCTTGTGCTTCTCGGCGACGCCGACTGTCATCGCGTTGACTAAGATGTTGCCATTATAGCCATCATGGAAATTGGTCTCGCCGCCCACCGTCGGCACGCCCATGCAGTTGCCGTAGCCGCCAATCCCGGCGACAACGCCGGAAACCAAATGCCGGGTTTTGGAATGACCCCAGCCGCCAAAGCGCAGCGCGTTCAAATTCGCCACGGGCCTCGCGCCCATAGTAAAGACATCGCGCATGATCCCGCCAACGCCGGTCGCCGCCCCCTGATAGGGCTCAATAAAAGACGGGTGATTGTGGCTCTCCATCTTAAAGATGGCGGCAAGACCTTCACCAATATCGATGACCCCGGCATTCTCGCCCGGGCCGCAAATCACCCAGGGCGCGCTGGTGGGGAGCTTTTTCAGATGCCGGCGCGAGGATTTGTAAGAACAATGCTCCGACCACATCACCGAGAACACCCCAAGCTCAACCAGGTTCGGCTCGCGGCCCATATGCTGTTTGACGCGGTCATACTCTTCCGGCGTCAGGCCATGCTCAGCGACAATTTCAGGGGTAATGGTCGTCATGTTTATTCCTGTGATCTGGCTGGGGGGTGCGCATGCCCAACGGAGGGCCGGCGTTTACGCGCGCCGGCAATGATTAAGGCGAGCGCCAAAAGCTCTATGAGCCAGTTCATTTTCACGCCTAACATGCGCCTATGGATGAATATATCCATGTGATGAAAACTCGATGCGCGCAAGAGCACGAATGTGATCAAAAGAAAAAGCCCCGCTAGCACCATCCACTGGCCGCGAATATGACGGCGGAGCGACCACGCGGCAACAGCAAATACCGCCGCTCCGACTATTGCGACGCCAGTCATAAACATGCGCTGAACGCCGCTTCGATCCTCATACCACCCCTGATCAAGCGCAAGGCATCGCCCCGCTGCGGTCAGGGCCGATTGAATATCCATCTGCTTGTTGAAGGCCAGCAAGACAAGAACGACGCTAATAACGAGCCAGAAAAACTTCAGCTCGCCCATTGCCGGGTAGGCGGCGCCAAATGCATCGCGGGCGCGCAGAAAAGTGAACACCGCCGCGACGAGATAGGCAAAAACGGTCGCCCAACCGATCAATGACGGATCGCCAATCGCCGGCGACCAACGATAGGATATGCACTCGATCATCTAAGCCGCCTCGCCCCCATAAGTGCTGAATGCCGCCTCAATATGCCAGTTGAGCGATCCGTGCAAATGAATGTGCGCCGGGTTCAGGAATGCCTGTAGAGATAATCATCTGCCAGCCCCAAGCGGCGGCACGATTGCGCCGCCGGGCCCGAGCGCAATATCAGCCGGTCCGCGCGCCTTGCCATCCGGCGAACAACGCGCCGCTCGAATGGGCGCAGCCCGTAGCTTTTGTCGAGGCCGAGAACGTCCCGGATGTCGCCGGGAATAATGTCCACGGCGGCGCGAACCAGCGAGTGTTGCGCGAGCTGCGCGGGCTGCGGGAACGCCGCCGCTTTTTTCATGATGGACAGAAATTCAAAAATAATATCCGAGCGCTCAAAACGCGGCTTCATCGCGGCGAAAAGCGCGTGCAGCTCTTCCAGCGATGCCGGCGCGTCGGTCGCGCCATAGAGCGCCGCTGCGGTTTGGCCTTCTCTATAATAGCGGTTCTGATCGTCGCTGCTGAGCGGCGCCGCATAAGTTGAATAGCCCTCAAGAAACCCGAACGCCGCCGTTGCCTGCACCCAGGTCAGGAGTTTGGGATCACTGGCCGCATAGGGCGCGCCCGATGGGGTGACGCCAGCGATGTTGCGATGGCGGCGATTGACGCCGGCGATCATCGCCCGCGCAACGCTGCCCGCGCCATAGACCGTGACCATCGCCGCCAATCCCGTCCGTTTCAGTCTGGCGACCGGATCGCGCCGGAAAGATGTGTTGTCCCAAACGCCGGACCGCACCCGCGGCTCGGCGAATTCCAAAATCACCGCCGCAACGCCGCCGATAAACAGGGAGACCGGGTTTTTAAATATCCGCCAGGATACCGATGTCGGCGCATTGATCGCCGGTTCGCCGTTTGGCTCGGTAAAATCGATGCTCGAAAGCCGGTCATCTTTAAGGTAGACCGCCGCCGCCTGGTCAAGGCGCTTTTCAATCGACCTCTTAACCCGCGTTTTCAGCGCCGCTACCGGCATTGCGTCCACCCACCAATCAACATCGCCCCAAGCGCTCACTATAGCGAAAAACTGAACCCAAGTGTGGCAATAGAGCGACGGTTTCGGGTTCATTCACATTCGTGGGAAAAGTGCGAATTGGCTTGATGTTCGCGTCAGATCGGCTACCGCTAAAATTGGGACCGCGAAAGGCGCGATGATGAATATTCAGGACAACGTAAAAGACTATTACGGCAAGGTGCTGACGGCGACGTCGGACCTCAAGACCAGCGCCTGCTGCACCATAGCCGCGCCGCCGGATTATCTTAAAACCGTCCTCGCCAATATTCATCCTGAAGTATCGGCGCGATATTATGGTTGCGGTCTGGTGGCGCCCATGGCGCTTTCCGGCGCGCGCATCCTCGACCTTGGTTCCGGCTCCGGTCAGGACGCCTATGCGCTGGCCCAGCTTGCCGGGCCTGAGGGCGCGGTGATCGGCGTTGATATGACGCCCGAGCAACTCGCCGTGGCGCGCGCGCATCAGGACTGGCACGCGGAAAAGTTTGGCTTTGCCAATGTTCGCTTCATCGAGGGCGATATTGAAGCCCTTGAAGCGCTGGAACTTGAGCCGGCCAGCTTTGATGTGATCATATCGAATTGCGTGATTAATCTGGTTGCGGATAAAGCAAAAGTTTTCCGCAGCGCGCATGCGTTGTTGAAACCGGGCGGTGAGTTCTACTTCTCCGATGTCTATGCGGACCGCCGCCTGCCGGAAGCCCTGCGTCATGATCCGGTGGCGCAAGGCGAGTGTCTCGGCGGCGCGCTTTACTGGAATGATTTCTTGACCATCGCCAAGAGTGCCGGTTTCCCCGACCCGCGGCTGGTGAGCGATGAGCCGATTGAAGTCAATAATAACGCCCTGCGCGAACGGTTAGGGAAAGCGATATTTCACTCCGCAACCTACCGCCTGTTCAAAATTGACGGGCTGGAGCCGGCTTGCGAGGATTATGGCCAGGCGGTTATCTATCAGGGCGGGCTCGCCCATAGCGACGATGCGCTGGCGCTGGACTGCCATCACCTTATTGAGAAGGGGCGAACATTTCCCGTTTGCGGCAATACCTACCGTATGCTGAAGGAAAGCCGGTTTGCGTCCTATTTCGATTTCATCGGCGACAGCGCAACCCATTACGGCATTTTCCCAGGCTGCGGCGCCGCGTCGCCGTTTGGTCAAAGCACCGACAGCGAGGCTTGTTGCTAGGAGCGCCCCAGCCGCCATACCGCCAGCCACACCGCGCTTGCCCAGGCGGCGCCGATGCACCAGCCGGCGATGACGTCGGTTGGGTAGTGTACGCCAAGAAAAACTCGGCTGGCGCCAATCAGAAAAACAACTGCCAACGATGCGCCCAAAGCGTAGCGCCGGATCGCCCGCTGCTTGACCATATTCGCAATCGCCAACCCAAAGGTGAGATAGACCGCCGCCGCGCTCGCCGAATGACCGCTGGGAAAGCTTTTACTGCTCGCTGACGTGAGATGCGGGAGAAAGTCTGGACGCACGCGGCCGAAAAAATCTTTGAAGATGCCAGTTATCACCGTCTCGCCGATCACCACAGCCAACAGGACAAGCAGAAATGACCATTGCTTTTGAACCATGAGAGCGCCGGCGAGCGCGAGGCTGAACACCGTCAACACCGGCCAGCCGCCAAGCGCAGTAATATTCTGTACAAAGTACAGCAGCCATCCGGGACCATTTAATAATGCCGGATCGTCGCCATTGCGCAACGATAACATGAAGTCGCGCTCGGCGGCCTCAAACGCGCCGCCGGGCGCCGTTATGCTGAGAACAAGGAATATCGCCAGCGACGCCGCCAGCATGGCCCACGCAAAACGCGGCGACAAAGCTGCTTTAGAATGCAGCATGGGTTATCAGCTTACCGTCGCTATCGCGCCGGCCAGCGCTCGGCATAGACCGCATGGCTAATCAATATTGACGCCCCGTCGCCGCAAGCGCCGTTTGATGACATGGTTCCCCAGACCGTCACTTCCTTGCCAAGAAGGTCGTTCGCGGGCTGCGTCGTCGATAGCCTGCGCAACACGTCATTGTCTGTTTTCAGCAACAAACACCCATCGGTGCTGTCGACGATTTCGCCGCGCAGTGAAATTTTCCGCCGTTGCACTAATCGCGGCGATACTATGATGTCGCCAATTTTTGAATAATCCGGAAGGCGATAGCCGGTATCGGCAGCAGGCGTTGTGTAATGCGCCGCCGGCACGCCAGGCGTGAGCTGAACCGGCGCCGATGCGCTGATCAACCTGCAGTCAGATCCCTCGCCTTCATTCAGCGCAGTGATTTCTACAAATGTGTTCTGCGGCGTTGAAATGATCTTCCGGACTTTATGAATTTTTCCGCCGTCTCGCTTGCGCAGTATTTGGCACTCGATGAGCTGTGTGCCGGCAAGTGCATTCGCACCAGCATACGTGCTCGGCGACGTTGGCAATCCGGCGCTTTGAATCCGCAATGCAGAAAGCCGCTGATAGCTAAGTGTGTCTGAGTTAGCGTGTTGCCTGGCGCCAAGCGGCTCCTCGCGCCGCCAAGACGACATGGACGACGAGGAATTCTGTCGGTCGCGATAACCAATGCGTTGCGCCGCTCCGGGGAAATTACCGCCCAGTCCAGCATCACTGATAATCGTCCCGCTAACACCATGCGCCTGGCTGTCGGTTGACGCAGGTTGAACCGCTGGCGATTGCGCCAGTATCGCGTCCGCGACCGATATCGTGGATCGCGCAATCTCATCAGGCACCGCCAGATACTCGCCCGGCCGAACATTGCGCGGGTCTACTCCGGGATTGGCCTCATACAACGCCGACAAATTGACATTGCACTGGCGCGCCACCGTCACCAGAGTGGTCGGCGCATCAACCGCGTAGGAGTGACCGCAACGCCCGGCCGAGGCCGGCGCTGCTAGAACAAAAAACGCCGCGCTTACAGCGCCAATTCCAACGATTTTGAGTGTCCCGATAGTGCCCATAACGACCCCTCCATAAGAGATTCTGGTTATGGTTAATAACACGGATTCACACGCTTTGGCCGATAATTTTGATATTTTCTAAAGCCGGGCGGTTCGGCTGGAATCTGCCCGGGGCTGATGGCTTACACGTTAAGTCTCTGAATTTCTTGCGCTATCATTTTCGGAAGATTTCAATCTAACCGACGATGTTAACCCAGCAGAAAGGCGCGCAGCGCTGAAAAAGCCTGTTCGCCCCTCCGGCGCGCCAAACCCGATAAAAACAGGCGTCCGCAAACAACCTCAATGTCTACAAATTTAGCCGCTGCCGTCCGTCGAGCATACGCCCCTCCAGGCGCCATTTGATGGGCGAGCGCTAATGGTTTTGCTTCACGGCGGCCGCCACATTCTGGATTACATGGTTAATTTGTGTGCGGCACATATAAGTCAGAAAGAAAAGTAGATAAAATTTTAAAACAATTACACCAGCCTATCCGAAATCCCGGCGATTAACCAAGTTCAATTACAAGATGTTAACCGCGGCAGCGATAATGGCGCGTGCTTGTACTTAGTAATTATGCTGATCAAGGTGTGAAATGTTCATTCCGAAAAAACCCTCTTGCGTTCCGAATAGCAACCGCAGAATTGCGGGTGAGCCAATAAAACAACATGAGCGGCGTAGCTTAAAACGCTTTGCGCATGACCGCAGCGGCAATATCGCGATCTTGTTCGTGTTCATGTCGACAGTGTTGTTTCTTTTTGTCGGCGGCGCCGTTGATTATAGCCGTTGGAACGCTGTCAGAGCCGATATGATTGAATCGATGGACGCGGCCAGTCTCGCTGTCGCCCAACTCGCGGCCGCAGATGACACGCTTACGCCCGCCCAGCTCGAGACTTATGGCGATGCTTTTTTTAGAGAAAATTTTGACTATGAAGACCAACTCCTCACCGGTTGGAACATAGATTTTAACCTCGCAAACACAGCCGTCATCTCAACGTGTATAACCGGCAAGATATCAACCTTTCTTCTTGGTGTTACCGGCATTACTGAACTTGATATCGACAAATGCGTCGAGATTATCCCTCAAGGGTCGGGGCGTATTGAACTGGCGCTTGTGCTCGACGTCACCGGTTCGATGAGCTGGAACGATTCCAACGGTCAAAACAAACTGAACAGCCTAAGGACCGCCGTTACGGCGCTGCTCGATGTTCTGTTTGAGGGCAACGAGACAAGCGACAATGTTAGAGTGGGCGTCGTTCCCTTCAACCAGCATGTAAATTCTGGCGCTTCCACCGGTTGGACCAATAGCTGGGGCGATTTAAACGGGGTTGCGGCCTATAATGGGGCGCGGTTCTTTCACGTCGATGAGAACGGCGTTGTGGATGCTAACCGAAAAGTAAATCACTACGACCTTTTCAACTCTGATCCAGACAGAAGTTGGGACGGGTGTATGGAGGCCCGACCCTATCCGCTCGATGAACTGGACACTGAGCCTGGCTCAGCTACAACAACGGCGATTATCAACGCAGCCATGCAAACACCGTCCTCGGCCGATGAGCCTGACTCGCTTATGCGCTCAGCATTCAGCAGTATGCCGAACATTAACACTGAATTCGTGGTTGCAGATCTTGCCTCCGCCGACAACTCCAGATGGGTGCCGGTCTTTCTCGCCGACGAGCCTGACTGCAACAACTCAGATGATTGCGACAATGGCGACTACAGCGAATCCGGTACAGTCAATGGCGTCAACTGGAACGGTTTCTGGTTTGATGACCCGGACGATGACAATGTCCTGACTTCGGTAAAAGAGTCATCCTACTCAAATCGATATTACATAGACGACCGTGATTTCACCAATTATAATCAGGGCACGCCATTTAACAAATATGTACCGATCGTCAGCCATTTCAGGGAAGTCAACCAAGGCAACATCACCGATGCGCCGTTCTTGGCTTGGATGACAAAGCAGGGAGTCCAACCGGTCAACGGGTATGGCAGCCAGGAATACATTATGCGCACCGGCTATGTCGGTTGGTGGGACCCGGGAACCCAGACCTATAATCATCGTTATGACCTGCCCAAGGATAGCTCATCGAAAGGGCCGAATTACAGCGCCTGCCCGGAAGCGATACTTCCTTTAACTGACACACGCGATGATATTGATGGATCTAGCACCGGTATCATGGACCGATTGGTCGCTACCGGCGCCACAAACATTCCCGCTGGTGTGGTTTGGGGATGGCGTACTGTTTCTCCGGACGCCCCTTTTACGGAAGCCATTGCGCCTGGTGAAACCGGCCCTGGCAGCACAGTGTTCGATGATTGGCAAAAGGCGGTCGTCATCATGACCGACGGTGAAAACGTATTCAGCGGCCGCAACACCCATTGGGGATCAGCCATCTCGGCCTTTGGTTATGAGATCGAGGAACGTATGGGCGACACTATTGATCAAACCAGTGAAATGGAAAACCAAGCGGATAATAAAATCCTTCGTATCTGCCGCCGCATGAAGGAGGACAATGTTCTCGTCTATGCGATTGTATTTGATGTGAATGCGGGAAGCACAATCGAAAATATCTTCAAGTCCTGCGCAACAGAACCAACCGCGCCATATTTCTTCAATGCCCCGGATGGCGATGAACTAGAGACAGCGTTTGGTGATATCGCCGACGACCTCGTTAAACTTCACATCAGTAAGTAAGGCGGGTTGCGATGAGTTTGTCCAAACCAACAGCTCCAAAGCGCTCGCGCTGGTTGCATCTCATCCCGAGGCGGCGACGCTTTGCCGGAGACAGTAGCGGCGCGGCCGCCGTGGAATTTTCCATGGTCGCTCCAATTTTCCTGTTGATGATGTTTTCAACTTTCGAAATTGGCTGGTTCTTTTACGCCAATTCTATTGTCGATGCATCGGTCGCGGAGGCGGCGCGGCTTGTAAAGACAGGCCAGATCCAACAATTGGCGGGCACCGAACAGCAGAAATTCGACGTCATCTATGACACAATCTGCGATATCCTGGATACGTTTGGCGCGTGCAATACAAGCCTGACTATCGAGGTGCAGACCTATGCAACTTTTAGCGATCTTGCCGCAGACGTCACGCCTGCAACTTGTGCTGACGCGCCCCCGGCTGACATCACCGCTATTCCGTTTGTTCCTGGCGCAGAACTTGAAATTGTTCGCGTACGTATTTGTTACATATACAACACAATTAACCCTGCAATCGGGATTAATCTCTCAGAACCAGGCACAAGCAAGCGGCGGTTGATTTCGTCGATGATATTCCGGAACGAACCCTATCAGACAACGACTCCATAGGCGGGCATTGAGTATGATGATGAAAACATTTTTCCGAACTGTGCGAAATTTTGCTTGGTGTAAAAAAGGCATGGCGGCGACGGAGTTTGCCTTGCTCCTGCCGGTAATGTTCACCCTGTTTTTTGGTATGCTTGAGACATCCGATGTCGCAACAGAAAACCGACGCGTCGCCATCGCCGTCAACACTATATCCGACCTCGCCGCGCAATCGACGCAGCTTACCTATGACGACATCAATAATTTGATTGACGGCGCCCTGGAAATCCTCGATCCGGCCGCCGGCACAGCGCTTAATGTGAATATCATCAGCGTCACATTAGATCAGACAAACGGTCCGGTCGTCCATTGGAGCCGGGATGAATTGGGCGCCCAGCCCTATACGCCGGGCGATCAATATACCAGCCTCAACGATAATACGGTGTTGAGTGCTTTGGGCTCGCTCATCGTTGTGGAAATAACCTACCCCTATTCGCCGCCGTTCACGAGTTACTTTGTAAGCTCTCCGGTGGTGTTTGCGAAAACCTCGATCCGTTGGCCGCGCCTCGTCAACAAAGTTCAGCTTTGCGACAATAATGGCGCCAACTGCACGACGTAATAAAATCGCGGGCAGACGCGGGGCCCCTGACCAATTATCGGGTCAGGGGTTTGTATTTGATGCGTTTGGGAATGTCGGCATCGTTGCCTAGGCGGCGTTTTTTGTCTTCCATATAGTCTTCGAAGTTTCCTTCAAACCATTCCACATGGCTGTCGCCTTCAAAAGCGAGGATATGGGTGGCGATGCGATCGAGAAACCAGCGGTCGTGGGAGATGATGACGGCGCAACCAGCAAAATCCTCCAGCGCGCCTTCAAGCTCACGCAGCGTATCAACGTCGAGATCGTTTGTCGGCTCGTCAAGCAGGAGAAGATTTGCGCCCTCTTTCAGCATCTTCGCCAGCTGCACGCGATTGCGTTCACCGCCGGAAAGACTGCCGACTTTCTTTTGCTGGTCGCCGCCCTTGAAATTGAACCAGCCGACATAAGCGCGGCTTGAGATTTCCCGCTTGCCCAGTTGAATGATGTCATTGCCGCCGGAAATTTCTTCCCAGACATTTTTGCCGCCATCTAGGTTCTCGCGGGTCTGGTCGATATAGCCCATTTTGACGGTCTCGCCGATCCGCAAGGCGCCGCTATCGGGCGTGTCCTGCCCTGTCAGCATGCGAAACAGCGTCGTCTTGCCAGCCCCGTTTGGCCCCACCACACCGACTATGCCGCCGGGCGGAAGCTGAAAGCTCAAATCGTCAAACAGCAGCTTGTCGCCGAAACCTTTTTTAAGGTTGTCCACCTCAATAACCACGCCGCCAAGACGCGGGCCCGGCGGAATTTGAATTTGCGCCTGGCCGATATCCTGGGCGCCGGCTTTGGCGAGCAGTTCCTCATAGGCGTTGATGCGGGCTTTTGATTTTGCCTGGCGCGCACGCGGAGAAGCTTTGATCCAGTCAACCTCGCGGTCGAGGGTTTTTTTACGGTTGCCGTCTTCGCGTTGCTCCTGTTCCAGACGTTTGCTTTTTTGATCGACCCAGGAAGAATAGTTTCCCTCAAACGGAATGCCCCTCGCCCGATCAAGTTCCAGTATCCAGCCGGTGACGTTATCGAGGAAATACCGGTCATGGGTCACCAGAACAACCGCGCCCGGAAATTCGCGAAGATGGTGCTCAAGCCAGGCTACCGATTCCGCATCGAGATGGTTAGTCGGCTCGTCCAGCAGCAGCAAATCCGGCTTCGACAATAACAACGCCGCCAGGGCGACGCGGCGTTTTTCACCGCCGGATAACTTATCGACCGACCAGTCGCCAGACGGACACCGCAAGGCGCCCATCGCCATTTCAATTTTCGAATCAATGTCCCAACCATCGGCCGCATCGATCTCTTCTTGCAGCGCCGACATTTTCTCCATCAACTCATCAGAATAATTCTCGCCAAGCTCCACCGACACCGCGTTAAACGCATCGATCTTGGCTTTGACCGATCCTACCCCCTGCATCACATTTTCAAAAACCGTCTTTGACGCATCCAGAACCGGCTCCTGAGGCAAAAATCCGACCCGCGCGCCATCGGCGGCATAGGCCTCGCCGGCAAATTCCTGGTCAATCCCGGCCATGATCTTCAAAAGCGTCGATTTACCGGACCCATTGACCCCGACAACCCCGATCTTGGCGTCTGGAAAGAACTGTAAGTGTATGTCTTCTAATATCTTTTTGCCGCCCGTGAACTGCTTTGTCAGGCCTTGCATGAAGTAGATATACTGGTATTTCGCCATCGGGTTGAATGCACTCCTGAGCTTTGAGAATCGTTGCTGCGGGGAAACAGCGCGGCGTCTTATCGCGCAAACCGGCTCATTTCAACTAAAGAGCATTTTCCCGCGGCCGAGTTTGCCTATATGGTGGGTATAACAAGAAGAGTTGCGGGGTAAGGGCGTCATGGCAGGATATGTCGAAAAGACTTTAGCGGGCGGTGAAGAGATCATTCATCGCGCGAATTACAATTGGACCTACAGTTTCTTTCCTGTGTTTTGGTTTGCGCTCGGCGCGGCCTCGCTGGTGTTTATTATCTTCGTCCAGTACGCGGCCGGGGTTCCCTATGAGGCGCTGAAAGTGGGCTGGTGGTCGGGCGTAATCGCAGCGGCGGCCGGCACAGTTATTTTGATCAATCACATCATCATTCTGGTGACGACCGAAATTGTCGTGACCTCTTACCGGTTTGTTTACAAGACCGGCTTGGTGTCACGCCATACGCAAGAAGTCAGCCTCAACAAGATTGAGGAAATTACGCTGCATCAGACCGTTTGGGGACGTTTTCTCGGTTACGGCAAACTGGTGATGCGCGGCACCGGCGTCGGCGTCATCACCCTGCCCGATCTCGATAATCCGATCCGCCTGCGCAGGATTATCGAAAACACCAAAGCCGCGCTACGCACCGACCAGCGCCGGCGGCAACGGGTTAATGATGATGAAGACGATTATTGATTAATAAAGCGCATTCGCAAAAGTGGGCGCCGGTTTTGCGAAAAAATGCGCGTAAAAACAAAAAACTAGACCGCGTTCGATAATTTACGAATGTGGTCTGGGCGCGCGGAACACAACGCCTTTGAGCCCGTCGCGGTCAAACGGCGCCCATTCGCCTTCTGTTTGCGCCAGGCGGTCGGCAATTAGATAGACCACAAGCGGATTGACGCCGAGACCGAAATGGCTCGCCGGGACTTCGATGTTTTCCGTATCGGGATGGTCAGGATGGTCATGCTGGACTGATCCGCGCCAGGCGACGACGCCGTCTGTCTTTGAAAAAATCGACGTCGTCGGCGCCGGCGGCGGGACATTGAGCTGCGCCATGCGTTTCGACTGCGATACATCTGGCGAGCCATTCATACGGTCATACAAGCTTCGAGCATTTGAATGGTTCCGGTTCGGCGAGATAGGGCTGCCGAGCGTGATCACGCTGCGCACCAGCTCTGGCCTGGCTTTGGCGATTTCCCGCGCAAATAACCCGCCGAGGCTCCAGCCGATAATCGAAATTTTGCGATTATGCTCTTCATAAATTTCATCGAGCAGGGCGAGCATTTCCGCTTCGCGAGCATCATCAAATTTAAGGTTGCGGCCAAGCCCCCAGGCATAGGGCGCATAGTCCAAGTCCTTCAAGACACCGCGCAACGGCCGGGTGGAGGCATCGCTGGCCAGGAAGCCCGGCAGCACCAGCACCGGATGGCCGTCGCCGCACGGCAGCCGGTTCATGAGCGGGCGCAGCGACAAGAACCAGCCAAGTTCAAAAATCGCGCGACCTTCCGTCAGTGTCCAGAACAAGGACGGCGGTTTTGCGTTGTCATCAGCTGCGATGTTCTCGATTTGCGTCATCGGGCGTTCCGCCTTAATTCAACTCTTACCTGCAGCAAAGCATGGGCTGCGCCGTCAAATGTTGCAAGCAACAATGGCGCCTCATGCAGCTTCGTCTTCGAGTTGTTCCAGCGCGCTTAAATGCGCTGCATAAGACTCTTGCAAATGCTGCATATAGTTTTCAGGGTCCGGCATCGCTTCGCGGCATGCGGTAACGCCAATGGTTATGTCGCCTACATAGCTGTGGACGACGTGGCCAAGACCAACTCCGTCCAGCAGACAAAGATTTCCATAAAGACCAATCAATTTCGCGCCGCAAGAATAAATCGGAATTGGCGGGCCCGGCACATTGGTAACGACAGTGTTAAAAACCGGCTTCATGCGATTAGCCAGGCCCCACTGGCTATAAGCGCGCGCGCCAAGCCCCATGAACATTGCCGGCGATACTTTCGACATTTCCGTCATCTGGCGGGCGCCCATCGCATTACTCATGGCTTTTGATTTTTGCATCTCCTCATGAACATAGGCCAAACGTTCGCCCGCACCCTCGATATGCGTACCGAGCGGCGCTCGCATCGCCGAGACTTGGTTGCCCATTGTGTTCTTTTCAGCTTCGTCGCGCACCGAAATTGGCGCCATCGCCGACAACGTATCCTCCGGCAAATCTCCATGAACGGTCAGATAGTTGCGCAGCGCACCGCCAACGATGGAAAGGACTGCATCATTGACCGTCGCCCCCTCGACCAGACGCCGCATCTGCTTGATCTTGGCCAGCGAAAAAGTCGTGCCGTCAATCACACGATGCGGCGAGACAACCTGGTTAAAGCGTGTCCGCGGCGTGTTGAGAGCGCCTTTAACATCGAAATCACCGCTTAAAAATCCCTTGGCCGCACGCGCCATTCCGGGCGCTGATTTCATCGCCGCGCCCGCCTGCCGCCACGGCAGCGTCAGCGCGCGAACATAGCCGCGGGTTAAAAGTCCGAGCTGGCTTGGCATGCGCTCCGGCTTCCAGGGGTCGGGTTTGGGAATGGCGTCAATCTCCGGCGCGGCGGTGTGCAACGCTTGCATCAAATCAACGCCAGAAACGCCGTCGATAGCCGCGTGATGAATTTTGGTCAGCATGGCGTAAGAGCCGTTCGGCACGCCCTCGACATTATCGAGCCCCTCGACCACCAGAATTTCCCACGGCGGACGCGTCAGGTCCAGCGGCCGCGCAAAATTTCGCGCCGCAAGAATATTGAGCTGGCGCCAGTCACCGGGTTTGGGCAGCGCGACATGGCGCACATGATATTCAAGGTCAAAGCGCGGATCTTCAATCCAATAGGGATAGTCAATGTTTAAAGGCGGTTTGACCATGCGCCGGCGCATCACCGGCGCCATGTGCAACCGGCCCTTGATGAAGTTCAAAATATCCTTGAACCGAACAAAACCGCCCGGCGCGGTTGAGGGATCATAAATCAGGACCGAGCCGATATGGATCGGTGCATTGGGTTGCTCAAAAGCGACGAAAGTCGCGTCCAGGCCTTGCATCTGCTTCATTGTCGCCACTCCTTAAAAAATCCGGGGCAATGGCGTTACAAGGCGCTAAAATCCCCATTTTTCAAAAGCTAGCATTGAAATTTAGAAACGTCACTCTAACCGTGCAGGCTAGGCAAACCGCCGGTTCTAGGAGAAAGAGGCCTGAACGATCCGTTCCAACCCTGCCCGATCAGTCTGATCAAATTGCGCCTTTTGATTGCTGTCGATATCCAGCACCGCAATGAGATCGCCTGAAGCGGTAATCACCGGCACGACGATTTCTGATTGGGCGCGCGCGTCACAAGAAATATGGCCGGCATAGGCATGCACATCATCGACAATCTGGGTCGCGCGCGTCGTCGCCGCTGTTCCGCATACGCCTTTTCCAAAGGCGATGCGCAAACACCCAAACGATCCCTGATATGGACCGATCACCAACTCGCCCGGCCTGTCCGGGTCAACGAGATAAAAGCCGGTCCAGAAATAATGCACAAAAGCGTTGTGGAGAATGTTAGACACCGTCGCCATCCTGCAATCAGGTTATCCTCGCCGTCAATCACGGTGGCAATTTCTTGTGTCACTTCTGCGTAGCGTTGTTGCTTTTCTTCAGGCGACATCATTTTATCCATCCGGTGCAAACGCCATAACGGCCAGCCCGAGGATAGTCGCAAGAGCACCTGCAACTAGACTCAAACTCACCCAACCGGCGCCGGCAAATCCTTCGATCAGGATGATATATGTAGGCGTTAAATAACCATAGGCAATCGCTTTACCCGCCGGGATGCGTGTTGCTGCATATTGCAACAGGAAAAACGTGCCCGCAGTGGTGAAGATTGCGAGATAAGCGATAGTGAGCCACACGCTCATGGGCAGCGCGCGCCAGGCCGTTGTTAAAATTTCAGGCAATGCATAAAGCGTGATGCAGACCCAGGTTCCAGCAAGCGTCCAGAAGGTAAAGGTTGTCACTGGTTCGGTGCGAATGAACTTCTTCACCAGCGGCGCATAAGCGCCATGGGCGGCGACGCCAAAGAAAAAGATGATTTCCCCGCGCCCGACATCAAAAGCCATCATCGCGCCCAGATTACCGCGGAAGATTACCCAAACAGCCCCGATGGCAGCGACGGCGAGGCTGGCGAGCACCACCGGTCCTGAAATCTGACGCAGGAACAGATAGGCAAAACCCGCGCTCATAAACGGCATCAGTGTAAACAGCGCGCCGGTCGATACCGGGCTGGTGGTTTTCAGCGCCTCAAACATGGTGATGAAATAAACCCCCATCAACGCGCCTAAAACAAAGTAGCGCCACACCGCAGCAGGTCTGAAAAATGCGGGCCGCACCTCTGCCGGCGTCAGCGCATAAGCGAAAGCGCCCATGATTGCTGCGCCGAAGAAAAACCGGATGGAATTCAGCGCGCCGGGCTCGATATGATGGACGGCGCGATGGCCGATGGAAAATGAGACCGCAATCAGGAGTGCGAAGAGCGCCATTGCCAGATGGCCGCGCAACCGGTTCTTGCGCGCCGCATCAGCGTCAGTCATGGGCGCCGATGGAAAAACGACATTCCAGCAAATCGCCAATCTTGATGGCGACGCGGTCGCCTTGCGTCAGAGCGCCGACGCCGGCGGGCGTGCCGGTGAAGATGAGATCGCCCGGACGCAACTCGAACAGTTTTGACAGCGCGATGATGATCTCCGGCACGGACCATATCATCGTACTGAGTGGTGCGGATTGGCGTTGCGCGTCATTCACAAGTGTTGAAAGGCTCGCCGCCGACATGTCCCCGGCTGCATCCGCACGAAGAATTTCACCGATCGGCGCGGATTGGTCAAACCCTTTGGCAGTGTCCCATGGGCCGCCGCGCTGCTTGGCCGCCGCCTGATGGTCGCGCCGGGTCAAATCGCAGCCCGCGGCGTATCCAAAAATCATCTCCGCCGCCGCGCCCGCGGTCTCAATATCGCGGCCGCCCGATTTCAGCGCGACAACAAGCTCGCCTTCATAATGCAGATTCTCCGTCGCCTGAGGAAAAGCCACAACCCCTCCCGCGACCACAGCATCAGCAGGTTTGGCAAAAAACACCGGCGCGTCGGACTTGGCGTCGCCGCCCATTTCCTTGACATGGTCAGCGTAGTTTTTGCCGATACAAAAAACCCGCCGTACCGGGAACAAACCGCCGCCATGGACGCGAACCGCAGACGGGCGCGGCGGCGCAATCACAAATTTGTCACTCGCGTTCATGGCTATATCAATTTTTTCCAAGGCTCTTTGCCCCGGCGTCAAGCAGGCCCTTTCCCGGCACATGATTGATTTCAAGCCGCACCCCGTCCGGGTCTTCGAATAGAACGGAGTAATAGCCGGGCGCCCATGGCCCGTCTTCGGGCGCATGGGTGATATGGGCGCCATGGTCTTTCAGCCATGCATGGGCTTGGTCTATGCTCTCGCGGTCTTTGGCGCGGAAGCAAAGATGATGCAGGCCGGGGCGCTCTTGCATAAACTTTTCGCCTTCAAATTCTTTCGCGGCAGGTCGAACCCCAAGCGCCGTGCGCGCGCCGACACCATATAAAAACTGGTCATTATCCATCACCAGCGTCATACCTAAAAACGGAAGAAATTCTCTGTAGAAATCTTTTGATCGCTGGAAATCGCCGGCGGTCAAAATAACATGGGCCATGCCGCTGATATCCATCGTTCAAACGCCTCTCTCGGATTTTCGCTTCAAAAATTTCCCGCCGCAGCGGGACTACCGCTTAACCATGGTGCTTACAAAATCTTCTGACCGGTTTTTTCCCAATCGACGAGGAAAGTTTCAAGGCCTTTATCGGTCAGCGGATGTTTCACCAGCGATTTCAAAACCCCCGGCGGCACGGTCGCAACGTCGGCGCCAAAAAGCGCGGCGTCCTTCACATGATTGGCGCTGCGAATGGATGCGGCTAAAATCTCGGTGGGGAAATCATAGTTGTCGTAGATCACACGAATTTCACGAATTAAGTCCATCCCGTCGATATTAATATCGTCGAGCCGGCCGATAAATGGCGAGATGAAGGTGGCGCCCGCCTTAGCCGCGAGCAGCGCCTGATTGGCCGAAAAACATAACGTCACATTGGTCATGATCCCGTCGCCGGTCAGCGCCTTGCAAGCGATCAATCCCTCGATCGTCAGCGGTAGTTTCACCGTGACATTGCCGGCGATTTTGGCGAGCGAAGTTCCCTCTTTAATCATTTGCGGCGCTTCAAGGGCGGTCACTTCCGCGCTCACCGGGCCTTCAACAATCGCGCAAATTTCCGCCACCACCTCGCGAAAATCACGGCCCGATTTCATCACCAGGCTGGGATTGGTAGTCACCCCGTCAACCAGCCCGGTCGGGAGCAGTTCTTTGATGTCATCGACATCGGCGGTATCGACAAAAAATTTCATCTCAATTCTTTCTTTCTAATATGAGGGATTAGGGATGAGGGCGTGGTGCGTAGTACACCGAAAAGAAGCCGTCATCCCGTGTGCTGTGCAGCACGAAGTGATGCACTGCTAGCACGGGACCGCTATCGGCGAATACACCCAACTGAGAGCGGTCCCGGACCAGCAAAGCAACACTTCGTGTTGCATTGCATCCGGGATGACGATTACTTTTTTCTAATCCCTAATCCCTTTGACTCATGAGGAGGGAGTCGCACAGCGGGCGATGGCCCGCAACCGGAAATTGTGAGCATCCGGCCAGCCCGCAGCGGCGCTCTGCGTTCAACTTTGCCCATCGATCACCATGTCGCGAGGGACGGCAGGAAAGTGCTTGTAATTCGCTGCGAGGATTGAGATATCAGCGGCCAGAAAACCCATGGCGGCGCCAGTTATCTATGGAGTACCGGCTTGTTTTTGCTGGCGATTTGGTCATGCTAATCAAACGAATTACGGGTGGGCCTTCTCAATGGGCAAAATAACTCCTGAAAGCCGGTCTGTCGTTGTCAGATTTGCGGGCGACTCGGGCGACGGCGTACAGCTTCTAGGCGCGCAATTTGCGGAATCAACGGCCCTTGCGGGCGCGGATTTCTCAACCTTTCCAGACTTTCCAGCCGAGATTAGAGCCCCTGTAGGCACAACCTTTGGCGTATCGGCTTTCCAGATTAATCTCGGCGCGCGCCATATCTCCACCGCCGGCGACGAGCCTGACGTTCTTGTCGCCTTCAACCCGGCAGCGCTGAAGGTCAATTTACCGCTCATTCGCAAGGGCGCCCTGATCATTTTGAACACCGACGCCTTTACCCCCCGTAATTTCTCCAAGGCGCATATCACTACCGATCCGCGCGAGACCGGCGAGCTTGACGGTTATCAGATCGTTGAGATCGATATGTCGATACAAACGCTGGAGGCGGTCAAACCGCTTGGGCTTTCCAAGTCTGATGCGGAGCAGTCGAAAAACTTCTGGGCGCTGGGCGCGGTGCTGTGGATGTTTGGCCGTTCGCGCACGCCGATTGAGGATTGGACAAAGAAGAAATTCGCCAAGAAACCGGAAATCCTGGGTGGCAATCTTGCCGCGCTCAATGCCGGACACGCCTTTGCCGAGACCGCGGAGCTATCCGCCGAGATCCCGCAATTCGTGATCGGCGCGGCGCCGATGAACACCGGCGAATATCGCACCATCACCGGCGCGGAGGCGCTGGCGCTGGGTCTTGCCGCCGCTGGCGAGCTGGCCAATCGCGACATCATGTTTTGCTCCTACCCGATCACGCCGGCCTCTCCGGTGTTGCATCATCTGGCGCGCATGGGCGAATTGGGGGTTGCGACCTTCCAGGCTGAAGACGAAATCGCCGCCTGTTGCGCCGCCATTGGCGCCAGCTTCGGCGGTAAAATTGGCGTCACCTCCTCTTCCGGGCCCGGCATCGCGCTGAAGACCGAAGCGATTGGCCTCGCCATGTCGGCGGAGTTACCGCTGGTGATCGTCAATTCCCAGCGCGGCGGCCCCTCGACCGGCCTGCCGACCAAAACCGAACAGTCCGATCTTTACCAGGCCGTTTATGGCCGCAACGCCGATGCGCCGCTGCCAGTAATCGCCACCGCCGGTCCGGGCGACTGCTTTGATGCGGCAATTGAAGCAACGCGGATTGCGGTCCGTCACATGACGCCGGTCTTTCTGCTTACGGACGGTTATATCGCCAACGCCGCCGGCCCGTGGGCGCTGCCAGACATGGCGGACTTCGAGCCGATCCTGTCGAACACGCCGCCGGTGATTAATGGCGATGCGACCAGCGAGCCGACCGCGATAAAACGCGCGATCTGGAGCCGCGATCCGTCAAGCTATGGGCGGCCATGGACCGCGCCGGGCATGGCCGGTCTTGCGCACCGGATTGGCGGGCTGGAAAAAGACATCGCCACTGGCGACATTTCCTATGACGCCGACAATCATCAGGCGATGAGCGCGTTGCGCGAGAAAAAAGTCGAGGCGGTCGCCGATTTCATTCCCGATCAGGATGTCATACAGGGCGAGACCAAAGGCCCGGTAGCAGTTGTCGGCTGGGGCTCGACCCATGGCGCAATCTGGCGCGCGGTGCATGATGTCCGCGAGCAGGGCTACGACGTTGCGCAAATTCATCTGCGCTATCTCAGCCCCCTACCGAAAAACCTCGGGCGGTTATTGTCCAGCTATGACAAAGTGATTCTGCCGGAAATGAATATGGGCCAATGCGCAACACTGTTACGCGACAAGCTC
>JAJFGE010000078.1 GCA_021776295.1 Hyphococcus sp. | reverse complement strand
GCCCTGTTTTTGAATTAAGCTAGGGCGTCGCTGGGGTTTTGTAGTTGTAGGGGATTTCATGGCGCGCTCACTGGAACGTTCGGTCAAATTTGTCAGGCCAGGCCGATACATCTTGAACATGTTAATGTTCTTATTGGTTGTCGGCGCGGTGATTTACTATCTCTCACCCTTAAGCCCACAACCGACATCACTCTTGATTGACGCCTTTAACGCCAATCCGGCGCTTAACGGTCTGATCCTCGGTGTTCTCGCCATCGGCATAATTTATAATCTGCGCCAGGCCGGCGTCATCGCCCCGGCGGTGCGCTGGGTGGAATCTTTCCGCGAATCCGTTGACCCGGCGCGCGCGCGCATGCCGCGACCGCCAACGCTTATCAGCGCGATGTCCAAACTTCTTCTCGACGCCGACACAAGATCGTCGCGGCTGTCGCCGGAATCCAGCCGCGCCATTCTCGATTCCATTGGTACACGGATGGATGAGGGCCGCGAGCTTGGCCGTTATCTGATGAACCTTCTGGTGTTTTTGGGTCTCCTCGGCACATTCTGGGGCCTATTGGAAACCGTCAATGCAGTCGCCAACACGATCAACGGGCTGGCCACTGTCGGCGTCGCTGCAGAAGATGCGGTCGCGCAACTGATCACGAATTTACGCGAACCGCTCTCAGGCATGGGTACGGCGTTTTCATCATCCCTGTTCGGGCTCGGCGGCAGCCTGGTTGTCGGCTTTCTCGATCTACAGGCCGGCCAGGCGCAAAACCGGTTTTACACCGACCTTGAAGACTGGCTCGCCGGCATGACCGAAACCGTCCGCGCCAAATCGCGCGATGGATCTAATCTATCTGCCGAAGGCGGCGATGACGACCTCGCCGGCGCCATCTACAATCTCGAATCCGCGCTCGCCGCCAATACCGAGACCCAGATCAAGGCGCTGGCCGGACAAAACGCAGAGCTTAAAGACGAAATCCGGGCGCTGAACCGCACGCTGATCCGCTTCGGCGGCGGGAAGTAGCCCCCGTGGCCCGCAGGCGAGCCAGAGGCGAGGCCAATATCTGGCCGGGCTTTGTTGACGCGCTGTCAACACTACTCCTGGTGCTGATGTTTATCCTGTCGATTTTCGTGGTCGCACAATTTTACCTCGGCGACCGGCTGCAAAGCGTCAAGGACGAGTTGGCGTCAAAAGACGACGAGCTGGCGCGGCTGATTGCGCAAATTAATTCCCTCAACGACCAGCTTGGTCTCGCCGCCAGCGAGCAGCAAAGGTTGACGGCGCAAGTGCTATCCCTGGAAGATACGATCGCACAGAAGAACGAAGAGCTTGCCGGACTTGGCGCCTCTCTCGCGACCAGCCAGGCTCTGGTCGCGGCGTCGGCGGAAGAGCTTGAGGCGGAAAAAGCCCTTTCCGATCAGCAAAAGAGCGAGCTGGCGACATTGAACGCGCAGATCGCCGCCTTGCGCCGGCAGCTGGCGAGCCTTCAGGACGCGCTTGACGCAGCCGAGGCGAAAGACCGCGAGCAGCAGGTGCAGATTGAAAACCTTTCAACCCGCCTCAACGCCGCGCTCGCCCGCAAAGTGCAGGAATTACAAGAAGTGCGCTCACGCTTTTTCGAGGCGCTGCGCGAAGCGCTTGGCGAGCGCACCGATGTCAGAGTTGTTGGCGACCGGTTTATTTTTGAAAGCGACATATTATTCGGCCCGTGCTCGGCGACGATTGGCGCGGCCGGCAAGGTAGAACTTAACAAGCTCGCCGATGCGCTGATCGATATTCGCGGCGAGATTCCAACCGAAGTGAACTGGGTGTTGCGCGTAGACGGTCATGCCGACGCCTCGCCGCTCGGCCCGTCCTGCCGTGCGAAATTTGATTCCAATCTCGATCTGTCTGCCCAGCGTGCTATTGCTGTGGTTCAATATCTCACCAGCCGCGGCGTCACGCCCCGCCGGCTGTTAGCCACCGGCTCCGGTTCCGCCTCACCGCTGGTTTCAGGCTTTTCATCAGCCGCACTGGCGCAAAACCGGCGCATAGAATTTAAACTGACGGAGCGGTAGGGGCCAAAGGAGGACATTATGCGGGCGCTATACCTTCCTATCATCGGGCTGATCGCCACTGCTAGCGGTGTTCAAGCTCAAACCCAGAGCACACAAGACGGCCAGGCCGTGCAACGCGCGCTCGAAGAAAAAGCGATGCGTATTCCCGCAAATGAACTAGCTGCAGCATTGTCATCGTCCCGTGATGGGCGCTCGCATCGCGCGCGTATAGTCCGGCGTCTACCTGATTGGGCCGCTGTTCGGGCAGAGTTACGGCGCACAGCTGAGGAAGATGAAGAACGCAACGCCAACCAGGAAACCAAAACTTCACCAACCCTTCAGCGCCGTCTTAAACTACCGCCGCCACCGCCAGGTCTGCGCAGCTTCGCGGCGGACAAACTGCCGCGCACCGATAGCGCCGAAGTCGATATCATTACCATTCCAGTTTTGGCTCCAGCGCATCCTGACGTCAGGAATAAGCTCAAAGTCTATGGCCAGAAAAACACCTACACCGCTGTTGGCGATATCGATCACGATGCAAGTCTTTCCATTAGCGGCGCTTGCAACCGTGTCATTGGCGGCGCCCCTGACACTGTTAATTTCCGCAAACGCATTGCCAAAGGACCGCCGCGCTTATTGGGGCTGCGCGCCAACTATCATATCAGCCACAATGATTTTGGCGTTGATTTGAGCTTTTCAAAATTTGGTTGCGGCTATGTCATAACTATCGAGTGCGGTGCGCCAGACGACGACGACCGCTGTGCGCAAGATACATACATTACCATGGTTGCCGGCTCGATGATCCTCATCAATCCAGCTCTCGCAGGAGGTGGAGAATGAAAAACCTTGTAATCATCCTCACCATTCTTTTGACCTCCCTGATGGCGTCATGCGAGCAAACCCCAGAGGCGCCGGCGCAAGAACCATCGCCAGAAGCGCCGGCAGAAGAGCCCGCACCCGAACCTGACGATGATGATTTTCTTCAGGACCAAGACGGACGCGTCTTCAGCTACATACCAGCAGGCGATCTCCTTCCCTCCTCCGGCCCTGGCAACATGGACACGACGATTTATCGCCCGGACATTGTCTTTCCGCTTGAGGATGCCGCCTTTTTAAATAGCCAGGTTTACCGCTATGGCGGCGGCAAGGGCGAGATAAACGGCATGACGGGCAGCCAATGTCATTCTAGCAATTACAATTATCCGTGGCAGGATACATTTTGCGAAACGCGCGCACGCGATCAGATCATGTGTCCTGCCGGCGGCCATGAAGGCGTCGACATTCGCGCCGCCTCCTGCATCCCCGATACGGACGCAAATCATTGGGCGGTCGCGGCGGAAGACGGGCGCATTATCGCCCCCTCCAGTTCACGCTACACTGTCAGACTTCAGACCGGTGACGGCACGCTCTACCGTTACATGCATCTTAAAATGGATGAACTTGTAGTAAATGACGGCCAATTCGTCGCCAAAGGACAGCGCATCGGCAGGGTCTGGAATGATTTTTTCAATTCATCTGGCGAACGCGTGCCGACGACATATCACCTGCATTTTGAAATGTACCAAAACTACTCACCGGACGAAGATACAGACCCGATTTTTGATCAGGTCAATCCGTATATGACGCTGGTCAACGCCTATGAGAAAAAGCTGCGCGCATCAGATTGATCGCCCGCACGCCAAGATTTCGCTTATGACTCTGAGCGGAAGCTAAGCGCCAGATAGATCGCCGTCGCCATCATTGCCGCGGCTATGTAGAACACATAGTCCTGGCCCAACTGATCATAAACCAGGCCGCCCGCCAGCGGCCCGGAAGTCGCGCCCAGGCCCGCTGCAAGGGCAGCAAGCCCGAAGGTTCGCCCCGCTGATTCTGGCCCTGAAATATCGCCAATCCAGGCGTCCTTGGTGAGTTCAGCCAGCACCCGCCCAATCGACGCCCCGGTAAAAGCGACAATCACCCAGACAAGAGAGCTGACATGCGGGACCGACGCGTAAAGGCCGCCTGCGAGCAAAAGACCTATACTGACGATAACCGCCCGGCGGTGCGAGCGGGTTATCCGGCCCAGAAAGGGCGGCAGGATGGCGGCGGAAAGACCGACTGGTAAAAACACAAGCGCCAACCAGTACAACTCCAAATCAAAGCGCGCACGCAGATATATGAGGTAATAAGGATCGATGACGGCGCCGGCAAAACCCGCTAAAAAAATAATCACCAACAACCGATAATGCTTCGCGGGAAACTTAAAGCGGCTCTTTTCACGCGTCTGTCTGTCGCCTATTCCGGTTTCAGGAATTACCCGAAAGGCAAACAACACAGCCAGTAACGCAACGATGGTGTAGGTCGAAAACGAATAGACCCACGCATGAAGCGGTATTGCGCCGACGAGACCAAAACCGATAAAGGCGCCAACCATTCCGCCGCGCGCCTGGCTTGCGATATTGCCGCCCATCGCCTCTGCGCGGCTATCACGGCTTGTCAGATCGGCGGTAATAGTGGCGGTGGTTATGGAAAGCGTTGCAAACCCAATCCCCTGGATCAGGCGCGCTGCATAAAGTGTTTCAAGAGAACCGCTCAGCGCGTAAGCGACATTGGCGGCGAAATAAAACAACATTGCCGCAATGAAAAATGGCCGGCGGCCAAACCAGTCCAACCCAAAGCCAACCAAGGGGCGCAATACAAAAACCGAGCCGGTAAAAAGACTGAAAAGAATGCCGATTTGAAAACCTGTGGCGCCCAAATCCTCCGCTCGCAGAGGCAGTGCGAAGGTAATAAACACCATCGGCATAGAGACTAAAAATAGGCTACGCCGCAAAGCGCCGAGAGAATTCATTGAAATACTCCCTGGCAACGATATGGTTGTTTGTGTAACAACTGATCTATCATCCGCCGAACGCTACCAGATGCATAATCCGCCCAGGAAGGAAGGCGATCGCGCCAGCGATAATCAGCCCACCGATGAACATGCCAATGAACGGGCGGGCTTGTTTTTTTAGGCTCGGCCCGCCCCCGGCGAGCAATAACACGCCTTGCGCAGCCCCGACTATCGTGACGATTGTGAAGATATGGATCGGGCCAAGCCATTTCCATATGGGCAGGCCGGGAACGAGAGCGGGACGAATGAAGATGCTGGAGACCGCCACACCCGCCATCAAGACAATCCACACGCCGCCCAGTGTCGGTGCGGCAGCGTGCCTTTCGGCGCGGCAAGTTGTAGCGCCCCGAGAAAGAAAGCCGCAATGGCGCCAAAAGCATGAACCTGAATGACCCACGGGGCCGACAGAAGAGGGTCTAGGGACATCGGCCAGGCTCCACTGTTTACTCTCTCCCCGCCGGTCGCGCATTTGGCCCATCAGCGGCAAAGCCCCGGCGCCAGCGATACTTCCGCGACACGCCCGCTAATATTGGCGATGGCGGAGTCAAATTCACTTTATTTTTTAAAGTTATTTGATTTTTACTGTTTTGGCAATGAAAAAACCAACCACACGCCCAAAAGGGCAGTCGCGAGGCCAAACCAGGTCAGCGCATAGTCGAGATGGGCGTTGCGGAAATCGAGGCGGGTTGTGCCGCCCTTCGGCCATTGCGCACCGTCGCGGGCAAAACTGTCAATGTAGTAAGGCGAGGCTTCAATCTGCGCAGCTTTTGCAAAGCGCAGCGGGGCGCGCACAAACCACAAACCGTCCGATGATTGCTCTGCGCTCTGGAACCACGAAGCCGGCGGCGACAGCTCTTCGCGATACCTGAACAGGCCGGTGATCTCCGGGTTTTCCAGGAACTGATACAGCGGCGCCTCGGTTGATGTTTTGAGTACGGATTGGGGAACAAAGCCGAAATTAACATAGACCAGTTGGTCCGCATTCTGCGGCTTAACAGCAGCAAAGTAATAAATCCCGGCCGCACCCTCGAAAGATCCGAACAAACGCGCTTCAAGGCCTGGCTGCAAACGGCCCCGGACCCGAACCGGCGCGTATTCCATATCCTCGCCCGCATCGGCACGCGCAATCGCATCTTCCAGCGCCATTGGCGGGGCTTCGGCGCGCGCCTCTATTTTCACGATAAGGTCTTGTTTCCAGTCGAGGCGCTTGAGCTGCCAGACCCCGAGCGAGACCAGCATGGCCAAGCCAGCGAGGACGAAAATCGTCAGTACAGGGCGAAATAAAAATCGCCGGTTATGAATGAGGCCGGCAAGCATGGCAGTTAATCCTCCACAGCATTTTCCGGCCAAGTGGCTACCGGTTGGACGCCAGAAAATGCGATCAAATAAGAATCCAGGGTAAACATCCAGATCTAATCGCTTGGATTTTGCTCTGGCCGGCCTTCTGCGGCTTTGTTTGCAAATTGAAGCGCGATGAACGTCGCCTTGAACGGACGCAATAACGAAAATGTCAGGCCTAATGCAACGCCGGCGCTGATTAAAAATGCAAGCCAGATCGGCGCAAACCACACGAAACGCGCAACAAACGCCGCACCGACCGCAAAAAACCCGGCAATAAAGATAATGAACACCGCCGGGCCATCGGCTGAATCGGCGCGCCCATAATCTAGCCCGCAAACATCGCATGCCTTGCGCAAAGACAAATAGCCGTCAAACAAGGCGCCCTTACCGCAACGCGGGCATTTGCCGCCAAGGCCGGCGGCGTAAGGGGAGACCGGCGGATAATCACTCATTGGGGGGCTTGTGTTGCGGGCGTCAGCTCCAGCACCATTTTTTCGCTGTCGACGTCATCGCTTTCCGCATCGCCGCGATGATAGGCCTTCGACGCCTTAGTCAGCCCTTTAAGCGTATTGACCACGCAGCTTTCAAAATCATCGTCTTCGCTCGCCAAATCACCATTTGCAATCAGCGCGTCACGCAACGATGCGGGTAACTCCGCGCACATCATCATCGTCAGGCGAAACCGCTTGCCGACGCGCCGGCCATAATAATACATATAGCTGTCATCGCTATCTTCCGTAGTCTGAACAGCGTAGCCGCGCCGTGCAATTTTGCGGAACCGGAACAGGCTCGGTTTTTCGTCCAAATTTTCAAACCGGTATAATCCGCTGGCGTCATGCGAAACGATAAGTTCGCTGCAATCGCTGGCGTCGGCGTCATCTTTCAGGGGGCACGCGATATAGGCGCCGGACTTGATCGGCGTCGCCCGGCCATTGGTCGCGTCCAGAATCGGCGTTTCTGATAGCAGGCACCCGCCAAGGATGCTGGCGCCAGCGACCGCAAAGATCACCTTAATAAAACCCAATGAGCGCATATTCGCCCTCCCTGACGCGCTAACACCAAAGTGCAAATGAGCTTTTCATTTTGTACTTTGGCAAGGCCGACCGTCTTGCGGTCTTTGGCCGCCGCGCCTTATGGCGCGTAAGCCTGCGTGGCGCTTGAACGCCCAACGGTCATCCTTTTTGACCGTTGGTAAGATATCAAGACAGCAGCCCCTGATTGCCGAGCACATAGATGAACGCAAACAGGAACAGCCAGACCACGTCAACAAAGTGCCAGTACCACGCCGCCGCCTCAAACCCGAAATGTCGCTCCGGCGTGAAATGTCCGGCCAGCGCCCGGAACAGGCAGACGGTGAGGAATATGGTGCCGATGATCACATGCAAGCCGTGAAACCCGGTCGCCATAAAGAAAGACGAGCCGTAAATGCCGCCGCCGGAGAATTTAAACATCCCGCCGGCCAACGCTTCATAATATTCAATCGCCTGAAACGACGTAAAAATGAGGCCAAGAATGATGGTGACGATAAGCCCCTGCACCAAGCCCTTTTGATCATTATGGACAACCGCATGATGCGCCCAGGTGACCGTGGTGCCGGACAAGAGCAGCACCAGCGTGTTCAACAGCGGCAAGCCCCACGCGCTTAAAGGCTCAACACCCACCGGCGGCCAGACCCCGCCGGTTGCATGCAGACGTCCCTCATTGCCAGCAAAGGCCAACTCGCCATTTGCGTTTAACATTTGCGTGCCATCAGCAAGCAGCACCGGATCGCCGGCGCCGGGAAACAGCGCCGCGCCGAAAAACGCCCAGAACCATGCGGCAAAGAACATCACCTCCGAGGCGATGAACAGCAACATGCCGTAGCGCAGGCCGAGGCGAATAACCGTTGATGTGCTCTCCCCGGTGAGGCTTTCCTTGATGACATCGCGCCACCAGCCAACAAACATCAGAACAATGAGGCTTAAGCCGGTGAGGAACATCCAGTTGCCGCTTATCGTGAACAATTTGGCGTTGTTTTCAGCATCAACCCCGCCAAGCTTAATCCCTCCGGCAGCCGTCTCCATCCAAGCCACAGCACCGATCATCATGACGGTTGCTGCGAACGCCCCGAACAGCGGCCATGCAGATGGCTTGACGAGATGGTATTCGTGTTTGACTTCATCGCCGGCCATGGTTTGCCCCTAATTTGCAAAGGTCGCAGAATTTATTCGGTTCTCTATACTGTGGCGGGCTGAAAATCCAAGTGCGGGGCGCGGTCCCGCCCGCGCCATTGCGCCGCAGTTTTGGTTGATTTACGGCGCGCCGCCGGTTCCCGCAAGCTTTCCAGCAGCTTTTGGCGCGTCATCCCAAAGGAAAAACGTATAGGCGAGGGTAATTGTTCGCACCTCATCGAGGTTTTTGTCATCAGCCAGCGCCGGATCGACAAAATAGGTGACCGGCATGGAAACTTTTTCCCCCGGTTGGAGGGTCTGCTCGGTAAAGCAGAAACATTCAATCTTCTTGAAGTAAACACCCGCTTTCGCCGGCGAAACATTGAAACTGGCGCGCCCGGTGATCGGCTTGTCGGTGAGGTTTTCCGCCTCAAAGAACGCCAGGCCCGTCTCGCCGATATGGATGGTTTGCGAGACCTGCTCGGGCTTAAAGCGCCAGGGCAGACCCTGATTGATGTTGGCGTCAAACTGCACGGTGATGTTGCGGGCGAGCGTGCGGTCGGCCTGAACCTCGGCGCGCTGGGTGACGCCGCCCCAACCGGTGACCTGACAAAAGGCGCGATAGGCTGGAACCGCGGCAAAAGACATCGCTGCCATGCCAACAGCAAGCCCGGCGATGATGAAGCCGGTTTTGCGATTGTTCAGGTTCGCAGCCATCTCAGTTCCCGTTCAGGCGCAGCATGGTGACCGCAAAAATCAGCACAATGAATATGGCAAGGCTTAAAGCTACAGCGCGATTGCGCTTGGCCAGCATCTTTTGCTCCTCGGGCGTGGGGCGGTATGTCGGCGATTGCGGTTGTTCCTGCTCAGCCATAAAACCCCGCCAGCCGCTCGATTAAAATCGCGGCGAATAATGCAAATAAGTAGAAAATCGAAAACCCGAAGAGCTTCTTCGCCGGTTTCTGATCGCCGTCTGCGGCCCGTAAGACGCGCCACGACAACCACACAAAACTAGCGCCGAGAAGCGTCGCCGTCGCGAGATAAAAAACCGTCGCCATACCGACAAAAAACGGCGCCATGCCAACCGCCGCCAGCACCAGCGCATAGCCAAAAATCTGCCGCCGCGTCGCGCGATCGCCGTGTACATTCGGCATCATCGGCACGCCTGCGCGGGCGTAATCGCCCTGTTTATAGAGCGCCAGGGCCCAGAAATGCGGCGGCGTCCACAGGAAAATGATCGCAAACAACACCCACGCCTCAAACGGGGCCGCGTTTGAGACCGCCGCCCAACCGACAACCGGCGGCAACGCGCCGGCGACGCCGCCGATGACAATATTTTGCGGCGTCAGTCGTTTTAGCCACATCGAATAGATGACGACGTAGAAGAAAATCGTGAAAGCGAGGAGCCCGGCGGCGAGGTAGTTGGCGGCGAGCCCCACTAGAGTGACCGACAACACCGAGAGGAAGGCGCCGAAAGCGGCTGCCTCAGGGCGCGGTACCAGCCCCGCCGGCACTGGTCGATTTGCTGTGCGCGACATCACCGCGTCAATATCGGCGTCCCACCACATATTGAGCGCGCCCGACGCGCCCGCGCCAACCGCAATCGCCAACAGCGCAATTGCCGCCAGCGCCGGATGGATGGCGCCCGGCGCTGCGACCATGCCGACCAACGCCGTAAAGATCACCAGCGACATGACGCGCGGCTTTAACAGCGCGAAATAATCGCCCGGCCCCGCCAGGGAGGGAGAACGCCCCGCCAGGGTGTAAGAAAGTCCCGCCAGGGAGGAAGGGCGCCCTGCAATGGGGTCCGCCTGTCCAGAAAGGGGCTGTTTGTCAGCATCCATAACACTATCGCTCATAGGCCGGCTTATGCCCTATGTGCGGAACCTATTCAAATAGTGCAGCCATGGGAATGGGCGCGGCCTGCAGTCGCAACAAAGCGGCCGTCAGCCTCTGGCGAAGATCGATTTGAGGCTGAACAGCACCAAAATCAGCACCATGAAGGCGATGAAATAGGCCAGCAACGTGCCGGCTTGAAGGCCGGAGAATTCCAGCCAGCTCGATTGCAGTTGCCCCACCACGCGGTTGCCGTCGACCATGGCTGAGCCCGCCGGCGTCTGCATAAAATAGCCGCGCAGATAACAACCAATCGCGAACACCACTAAGGCCAGCAACGTCATCGACCCGATTTGAGTGCCGCGCCGCATCACCATTACCGCCGCCAATACCGATATCACCGCAACGGCAATCGCCGTCCAGTCGCCGCTCATAAACGTCGCGCTGAAAACACCGACTACATCATTTACAATAGACGCCAACATCCACCCCTCCTGCTTTGCAATAGTCTTTAGACCACGTTCACAAATTTTCGAATCAAAGAACGTGGCCTAGACTCTTTAGCGGTCGCGCATTCGAACCCAAAAACCGCGTACACTTTTTGTGAATGCGCTCTAAACAAAACCGACCGGCGCCGAAAACGACGCCGGCCAAAAATCAGACGACGGATTGCCAGAAGACAAATCCGCAATCAGTTTGCTATCCGTCGATCAGCCGCGAAAAACCAGCGACTTGCCGATGAACAAAACCCCTATAGCCACCGCAAAGGTGACCAGATAGCCAACCAGCGTTGTCCCAGACATTTCACCCATCGCCGCCCAGCCGTTTTCCAGCTGACCAAGATAGCTCGCCGGATCCGACGGTGCTTCGCCCGTCGCGGCGCCATAGACCAGCAAGATCAGTCCAAGCACAACCATCGCCAGCAAGCTGGTGCAAAAGATTTGCCCAAAATTTCTCATCGAAAAGACGCCAACCAGCACCGCTACGATGACCATCCCGAGATAAATAAAGTTGCCGCTCAAAAACATTGATTCAGCAACCGCGCGTATTTCTCCAATCATACCTTCCATGGATATGCCCCGTTTGTTTCGTTAATTTCCCCTCACCAAAGGTTAACGACATTTTTTTTGCCGGTCACGCTGCATTGCACCATTTTCATGGGTTTCAGGCACAAAAAAAGCCTGACGGCGCCGCCGGCAGGCTTTTTCGTGTCATTGGGGTATTCGGGCGTCGGCTAACGCATCGCGCCGCTAAGCCTCAACGATATCGTCTTTCAGGCTTGTGACAAAAGCACCGACATCGTCGCATTCCTGCTGCGGCAGCGCCAACGCTTTCATTGTCCCGCCAGCATGGTCGAGGAATATCGACCAGTCGCTTTCGCTGATTTTCATGCCAATATGCGACGTCTTCATATCGCGGCCAGTGTAGTAATGCGGGCCGCCGGCATTGGCGCATAAAAAGTCGATCAGCAACTGCTTTTCCCGTGCAACGCCGTCGCTTCCCCGGTTGTGCCAGAAGCGTCCCAATTGGGAATCGCCTTGCAGACGCGACAACAAATCATTGGCGAATGCCGCGACGCCCTCATAACCGCCAAGACGTTCATAGAGAGATTTCTGGGCCATCAGATCTGCTTTCCGGTTGTGCCGTTAAAACGCCTTGGCGTCAGGCGTATCGAACCGCGGCAACTCGTTGAACTGGTGGAATGGCGGCGGCGACGGCAACGTCCATTCCAGAGTCGTTGCGCCAACGCCCCAGGGATTGGCCGGGGCTTTTTTCCGGTAGACGAAAAACGCATCAATCATGCAAACAGCAAACACCAGGACCCCGACAGCGGTGATCTCGTAACCAATGGTCGAGATTTTGTTCCAGTATGTAAACGCTTCCGGATAGTCGATGATACGCCTTGGCATGCCTTGCAGGCCAAGGAAGTGCTGCGGAAAGAACACCAGGTTTACGCCCACGAACATAAACGCGAAATGCAGATTGCCGAGCCATTCGCGGTACATCTTGCCGGTCATTTTCGGGAACCAGTAATACCAGGCTGCGAAGATCCCCCATACGGCGCCAAGCGACATCGTGTAGTGGAAATGGGCGACGACATAATAGGTGTCGTGCATATAGTGATCGATGCCGGCATTGGCGAGCACCACGCCGGTGACGCCGCCAACGGTGAACAGGAAGATGAAACCCATCGCCCAGATCATCGGCGTACGGAACTCGATGGAACCGCCCCACATGGTCGCGATCCAGGAGAAGATTTTAATCCCGGTCGGCACCGCTATGACCATCGTCGCGGCGACAAAATAAGCCTTCATATCAACGCTGAGGCCGACCGTATACATATGGTGGGCCCAGACGATAAAGCCGACAAAACCGATTGCGATCATCGCGTAAGCCATGCCGAGATAGCCGAAAATCGGCTTTTTGGAGAAGGTCGAGACAATGTGGCTGATGACGCCAAAAGCCGGCAAAATCAGAATGTAGACTTCCGGGTGGCCAAAGAACCAGAACAAATGCTGGAATAATAACGGATCGCCGCCGCCGGCCGCATCAAAGAACGCAGTGCCGAAATTGCGATCAGTGAGCAGCATGGTGATCGCGCCCGCAAGCACTGGCAGCGACAATACCAGAAGAAACGCCGTCACCAGAATCGACCAGGCAAATAGCGGCATTTTGTGCAGCGTCATGCCCGGTGCGCGCATGTTGAAAATGGTGGTGATAAAATTGATGGCGCCAAGGATCGACGACGCGCCCGCGAGGTGAATGGCGAGGATCAACAAATCCATTGCCGGCCCCGGACTGCCGGTGTTTGACGACAAGGGCGGGTACAAAACCCAACTGCCGCCAAAACCGAGCTGCGAGCCATAACCCGGTGCAAGCAGCGAAGCGGTGATCAAAACGCCCGACGCAACATAGAGCCAGAAGGAAATATTGTTCATCCGCGGGAAGGCCATGTCCGGCGCGCCGATCATGATCGGCACAAACCAGTTGCCAAAACCGCCAATCAAGGCCGGCATCACCATGAAGAAAATCATCATCAGCCCGTGATAGGTGATCAGGACATTGTAGAAATTATACGCCGCCTCAACGTCGTCGCCGGTGAAACGAAGCAGGAACGTCACGCCGGGTTCGGCCAACTCCATCCGGATCAGTCCGGACATCGCCCCGCCGGCGACCCCGGCGACAATCGCAAAGATCAGATAGAGCGTACCGATATCTTTGTGGTTGGTTGAAAAGAACCAGCGCGCAAAAAACGACGGCTTGTGATCGGCATGGTCATCGTGACCATCCGCGGCGTGTGCGTCTGCCATGTAGTTTCCCTGTCCTTATTATTCTGCGAGCGCGCTGGCGTCGCCTTGCGCGAGTTTAACTGGATCGGCGTCAAAGAGCGGGCCCATCCCCGCGAGGGCGCGCTGGCTATCGATCCAGGCCTCAAAGGCCGGCCGTGACACAACTTCCACCGCAATTGGCATAAACGAATGTTTGATACCGCAAATTTCGGAGCACTGACCGTAATATACGCCTTCGCGGTCAGCGTTGAACCATGTCTCGTTGATGCGGCCCGGCACGGCGTCAAGCTTGACTGCAAAGGCCGGCAGCGCCCAGGCATGAATAACGTCGCGCGCGGTTATCGTCACGCGGACCGTCTCGCCAACCGGCACGACGACACGGTTGTCGACAGCGCGGAGATATAATTCCGGTGTTGTCTGGTCTTGCGGCAATATGTTCGACAAATATTCAAAATCGCCAAAATCCGGATAAGCGTAGTTCCAGCCCCATTGGTAGCCGGTGACTTTAAGCGTCATGGTCGGGGCGAGCGTGACATTACCCCGGTGATCGACAGAGCGTCCGCCGCGAATGATGACCCGCTCTCCCGCCGCCGGCGGCGTCGTCGTCGACACCACAAGATTGACTTCGCCAAAACCATCGACGCGATAATCAGCGCGGTTTTTCAACACCCGGCGTTCGCTTCCGTTATCAATGATCACTTGCAGATGCTTGGGCCGGCGCACCATGCGGCTTTCGGGAAAATCATTGGCGAAGATGAAGTCAACCGTCTGGCCGTCGCCGGTTGCAACCACTTGCTGGCCGTCGGGGGTTACGTCTTCTTTGTAGAGCAGATCGAAAGACGGCAGCGCGATCACCAGAAGAATTAAAACCGGAACCCCGGTCCAGATAATCTCGATCAGCGTGTTGTGGCTAAACTTGCTCGGCGTCGGATTGGTCTTGGAGTTGTACCGAATAACGATCCAGATCAGCAACCCTAGAATAAAAGCGGAGATAGCCGTGATGATCGGCATCAAAATCAGATTGTGGAAAATCTGCACTTCTTCGGCTAGTGCAGAATTGGCCGGCTGCATGCCGATCCCGCCGGGCGTGATTTGCGCGTTGGCCGCCGCCGACGCCCAAACGCCAACTCCGGCAATGAGCGTTATCGGTTTTGTCACCGCCATCCGTAATGTCGCCATTGGTAATGTCGCCGTTGGTAATGTCGCCGTTCGTAATGTCATTGTCTGGTCCCGGGCTATCGATCTTAAAGCTGCGCCGAAAGTTAACGCGAATCGCCCTGGACGGCGCCGCGCATGCGCGTCGATACGCTCAGCTTCCACCCCAGGTCAAATATTTCCGCCGCTTATAAGCCGCTCGCCGCCCCCGCGTCATCGCGCAAGATAAGGAAAAATGGTCGCAGCACCCGATACCGTAGCCATTGCCGTCGCGGCAGCGTCGCCTTAAGTCCTTACCTTATGAGCAAATCATTTTTCTTCTCCCGTACCGAGCTTGACCCTGCCCGCACTCAAGGCCTTCTCGACGACGCCTTAAAAGGCGCTGACGATGGCGAGCTTTATCTTGAATACGCCCAGTCTGAGGCGTTCGTGTTTGACGACGGCCGTCTGAAAACTGCGAGCTTCAATGTTGATCAAGGCTTTGGCCTGCGCGCGGTTTGCGGCGAATCAACCGGCTACGCCCATGCCTCGGAGCTTTCCGAAGCGGCGCTGAAACGCGCGGGCGACGCCGTCCAGGCGGTCAAAGGCGGCAAAGGCGGGCAAATGGGAGCGGGCCCCGCGCGCACCAACGCCAAGCTCTACCCGGATGAAAACCCGCTCGGCGACATGCCGTTTGAGGCCAAGACCAAACTTTTGGAAGAGATCAACGATTATGCGCGCTCGAAAGACCCGCGCGTGCGCCAGGTCTCCGCTTCGCTCTCCGGCGAATGGTCGGCTGTGGAAATCTTACGGCCTGGCGGTGAAATAATCAGAGATTTCAGACCCTTAGTGCGACTTAGCGTTTCTGTGACCGCAGGCGAGGGCGACCGCCAGGAGACCGGCTCTTACGGCGTTGGCGGGCGCGAAGGCTATGCGCGGTTTATCGCCGGCGACGCCTGGCGGCTGCAAATCGACGAGGCTCTGCGCCAGGCGCTGATCAATCTGGAGGCCGAAGCCGCACCGGCCGGCGAAATGGAAGTCGTGCTGGGGCCGGGCTGGACCGGGATTTTGCTGCATGAAGCGGTTGGCCACGGGCTTGAAGGCGACTTTAACCGCAAGAAAACCTCCGCCTTTGCCGGCCGCATTGGCGAGCGCGTCGCCGCCCCTGGCGTTACCGTTGTCGATGACGGAACCCTCAATGGCCGTCGCGGCTCGCTCACCGTCGATGATGAAGGAACGCCGACATCGCGCACCGTCCTGATCGAAGACGGGATTTTGAAAGGCTATCTGCAGGACCGGCTCAACGCCCGGCTGATGGGCGTTAATCCTACCGGCAACGGACGCCGCGAAAGCTTCGCCCATAGCCCGATGCCGCGCATGACCAACACGTTCATGCTGGACGGCCAGCACGACCCGCAGGAAATCCTGAAATCGGTGAAAGATGGTATCTATGCGGTGAATTTCTCCGGCGGCCAGGTCGACATCACTTCCGGGAAATTCGTCTTTAACTGTACCGAGGCCTACCGTGTACAGAACGGCAAGATTGGCGCGCCATTGAAAAACGTCGCGCTTATCGGTGACGGGCCTACCGTTTTGACGCAAGTCTCGATGATCGGAAACGACTTTGCGCTTGACCCCGGCGTCGGCGTTTGCGGCAAGGGCGGTCAGGGCGTGCCGGTCGGCGTCGGCCAGCCGACAATTAAAATCGACCGCATGACTGTCGGCGGTGCAGCGGCTTAACACATCACTCCCGACACGGAGCGTGAATGAGCGTCTTTATTACCCGCTTCGCGCCCTCGCCCACCGGGCTTTTGCATCTCGGGCATGCTTATTCTGTATTGACTGCGCATGACGCTGCGCTCAGCGTTGGCGGCAAGCTCATTTTACGCATCGAAGACATCGACCGAACCCGCTGCAAGGCCACATTTGAGCAAGCGATATATGAAGACCTCGCCTGGCTTGGCCTCACATGGGAGGGGCCGGTGCGGCGGCAATCTGATCATTTTGAGGATTATACAAAGGCGCTTGAAAAATTACGCGACAAAGGCGTTGTCTATCGGTGCTTTAAAACCCGCAAAGACATTGCCGATGAGATTGCGCGCGCGCCGCATCTTTCCCCTGACGGACCGGAAGGCCCGCAATATATCGGCAAAATGCTCGCCGCCCATGAAGAGCGCTCTTTACTTGCTGAAGGCGCGCCCTTCGCGTGGCGGCTCGATACATCGCGCGCCACTCGCATTGCAGAAAAAATCGGCGGGCCGCTTGCCTTTACGGAGGAGGGCGTGGGTCCAAAAGGCGAGCACGGACAAATTTCGGCAACGCCAGAAATATTTGGCGACCCGGTGATCGCCCGCAAAGATTCCGGCACGAGCTACCACCTCGCCTCGGTCTTTGACGATGCGCTCCAAGGCATCACCCACATCATCCGCGGCGAAGATTTGTTTCCGGCGACCCATCTCCACCGCCTCTTGCAGGCGGTTTTGGATTTACCAACGCCGGCCTATCGCCACCACCCTCTGATGACGGATGAAACCGGAAAACGCTTCGCCAAACGCAACCAAGCTGTGACGATAAGAGCATTGCGTGAGGGCGACGAGACGCCCGCCGGCATTCGACGCCGTGTTGGTCTGGCGTAATAACATGCAACTGATACACTCATAATTCGCCCCCAGCGATAGCGTCGTTCAGCCGGTAGCGCCCGGTGATCTGCCAGTCGAACAGAACATCTTCAAGCTGCGGGCCGGCGCCAATATTATGCACAATCATCGGCCGCCCTGAAGCGGCGATTTTATCTGTGACAATGCCGATATGCGGCAACCAGCCAGCATCGCCGCGAAGGTTCCAGGCGACAATATCGCCCGGCAAATACGCCGCCGGATCCGTGCTGGGGGGAAGGCGGGCGCCGCGCCGCGTGAAATAGGTTTCAAGATTAGGCGCCCGCCGGTGGTCGATATTCGCATCCGGCCGCGACAGGCCCCAATGTTTCGGATAGGCGGAAAATGCGGTTTGCATATCCTCATGCACCAGCTTTTGCAGATCGATATTGGCGGCGCGCAAAACCCGGACGACAACATCCGCGCAAACCCCGCGATCAGCCGCCACATCGCCGCCGGGATAAGCAAGAGCCGTATAGGCCGGGTCATAGGTAACGTGGTGTTGGGTGCGCTCAATCGCGGCGGCGGAAAGCGCCGCGCCAAGCTCTTGCGCATTAACGCGCGCAATGCCGGCGGCGGTAAAACAGATAATCACGAACCCTGTAAGCGCTCTCATTCCCGCTGGGTAGCAGCCAATAATGGCGCTGGCGGGGCTGCATTTAGGCGCCCCAAGGAATTGTGATGCGACGCGGCGGTCTCAGCGCGCTATAAAAGCCCGACAGTCGGGAGGGATAAAATGAAAGCTTTGTTGCTCTTGGCGCTGCGGATAACGACCGGGGCGCTGTTAATTCTCTGGGGATCGATCAAGGCGTTTGCGCCAGACATCGCAATCCATGTTTCTGATAAATATTACAACGGCGCGCTCAGTGAAAACACGATGCAAACACCGCTTGGGCTTGCGCAAATCGCGCTAGGCGCATTGGTCATTCTCGGACTATTCCGCCGCATCACCTATTCGGTCCAGGCGATTATCCTGGTTGTTGGCGCGGCGGCGATCTGGAAATATATTGCCGACCCGCTCGGGCTTTATCTGATGACGGAAGAAACCCGGCAAGTGTTATTCTTTCCATCCAGCACGGTCGCGGTTGCCTCACTAATCTTGCTGGCGTTCCTCGACGAGGATCGGCTGTCATTGGATCGGCTTTTGTTCAGGCGCTAAGCCGCCTGCGCCAAGGCGCCGGCAGGATGCGATGAGCCGGGATGAAATCTGCGCTTGGCGCCTTATATAAAGGCAACAAGGAGGCGCATCATGTATCCGGACCATCCCCTCGCCGACCAACGCGGGCCGACGCTGACCGCGTTGATTTTGAATATCTTGTGGCTGGTGCTCGGCGGCGCTTTAGCCGCGCTTGGCTGGTTTATCGCCGCCCTGGTCATGGTCGTCACTATTATCGGCATTCCCTGGGCGCGCGCGGCTTTCGACAATGGCGTTTATACGCTGTGGCCGTTCGGCGCGCGAGCGATAGTACGCGACCGTCTTTACGGGGAAGATATCGGAACCAGCCCGCTCGGCTTACTTGGCAATATTATCTGGTTGTTGCTCGCCGGCTGGTGGCTGGCGCTTGGCCATCTGATTGCCGCGGCAGGCTTTGCGATCACCATTATCGGCCTGCCTTTCGCCTGGGCGCATCTGAAACTTGCGGGCTTTTTTCGTTATGGCCAATCGGGCGCTCAATCGTCGCCAGCGACCTGCGCGCATAAACGCCAAGCTATCGTTGTATGAGAGCGACGGACGATGACAAAACCCCTGTAACGCGCGCCCGCTAAACGCGGCTACCGGGCCGCCTTGACGAAGACTTTGGTTCCCTCCGTGCGAATGATTTCAACCTGTGCGCCGGCGGAAAAATCCTCGCCGGTCTCGCTTTCCGCAAGCCATAACGTGTCGCCGAGATGAACCTTGCCAACGCCATTTTCAAAATCTCCATCAACCGTCGCTCTGCGGCCAATCTTCTGCTCGCCGCGTTCGTTGAGTGTCATATGATCGGCGCGGGTCTTGTGCAGCCATGGCTTGACGTAGCGCGGTGCAAAAACCGACAAAACAACGGTCATGCTTGCAAATAAAATCAGCTGCATTTGCCAGGCGCCGTCAAGCGGCCATAGCGTTAAAAACCCGACCAGCACAGCCGCGACCGCCGGCCACAGGAAATAGGTCGAGCCGGTTAAGAGCTCTATGGTGAGAAGGACAATCGCCAAGACCCACCAGTGCCAGAACGGCATCGCCTGCACAAATCCAACAAAATCTTCCATAGCGCGCCTCCCATTCATTCAGTAATTTGTATAAAGATTTTTTTCAAGGCGGGCGCAATCGCATCGCGCCCGCCGCTTCTGCCCAAACGAAGGCTTAAGCGTTTGGCACAGAGCCGCCTGGCCGCGCCGGCTCATCGCCGCCATCAAATGCGCCCTTCGCGAGCGTGCCGATGCCTGCAATGGTGCCTACCAAAGCGCTCATTTCAGCCGGCATGATAAGCGTTTTTTGCTGCGGTGAGGTTGCAAGTTTTTCAAACGCTTTGACGTAATCCTGGGCGATAAAGTAGTTGATCGCCTGAACATTGCCTGAGGCAATCGCGTCGGAGACCATTTGCGTCGCCTTGGCTTCGGCCTCAGCTTCACGTTCGCGCGCCTCAGCGTCGCGGAACGCGGCCTCTTTGCGGCCTTCGGCTTCAAGGATCGCCGATTGTTTTTCACCCTCGGCGCGCAAAATCGCTGATTGCCGGTCGCCCTCGGCGGTTAAAATATCTGCGCGTTTGAGGCGCTCAGCCTTCATCTGACGCGCCATCGCCTCGGTGATGTCGCCCGGCGGTTCTAGGTCCTTGATTTCAACCCGGGTGACTTTAACGCCCCAGGGCTGGGTCGCCGCATCAATCACGCGCAACAAACGCTCGTTAATATCGTCGCGGTTTGACAACACCTCATCGAGGTCGAGCGAGCCAATCACGGTGCGGACATTGGTCATCGACAGGTTCGAAATCGCGCGCACCAGATTATGCACCTCATAGGCCGCCGCCGCCGCATCCATGATTTGAATGAACGCCACCGCATCGGTCGTCACCTGCGCATTGTCGCGGGTGATCACCTCTTGCGCCGGAATATCGAACACCTGCTCCATCATATTCATGCGCCGGCCGATCCGGTCGACAAACGGGATAATCAGGTGCAGGCCCGGCTTTAGCGTATTGGTGTAGCGGCCGAACCGCTCAATCGTGAATTCAAAGCCCTGCGGGACAATCTTGACCCCGGAAAACATCACGACGATAGCAAGAACAACCAGTCCGGCGACGAATATCTCGAACCCCATAAATATCTCCTCCTGTTAGTTCACAACTATAGATGGTGACGATCGGCCGCCGGCGCCAGACTTGAAATTTCGATTTTTTGCACTATGTAATTGAAAACCCAAGTATTTTTCCCGAAATTAGACCATGCCCAAAATTAGACCATGATTGCATGCCTGCGGCCGGTTGCGAGGCATCAATGCAACGGCTGCCCTTCAAAATTCTGCAACGGCCTCTAGCCCCCTACCGACTCGGTTAACCTGGCGTTAACATCCCCCCATGGGTGTGACGTGGATATTCGGCCGGGCGGGCAAGGCCGTGCTGGCGCTGGCTGTGCTCGGCTGGGCGGTGCTTGGCGGCGCGGCGGCGCAATCTGAAATTCCGCCCGCAATCAATAACGGCTGGGAATGGCCCGTCGTCAACGACGGCAAAGCATGGAAAGTCTTTAAGGCGCGCTGGGAGGCGAGCGACGAGGCTGGCTATGCGGCATTCGTGCAAGGGTTGGGGCGCTCAACCTGTTCATCGCTTGAGGCTTGCCTGAAAAGCGACGCCAACCCCTATCGTTCTGACAAAGACCCGACGCTGCGCGGCGACTGCGCCGACATGGCCTATATCCTACGCGCTTATTACGCATGGAAGAACGGGCTGCCATTCTCGTTCCAAAACGCGATGCGCGCCGCCGACCGGTCCGGCGATGACATACGTTATTCACGCGCCGGCAACATTGTCAGTGGACGGCGCGCCATTCGAAACTCGGTCCGCAACGCCCACGCCTTTCTGCAAAGCATTGGCGGCGAAGTCTCAACCGCAATGTTCCGCACCCATCCGGAGACCGGCGGCGGGCGCTCGTTTGATGATTTCTACCCGGTTGAAATTTCGCGCGAGGCTGTCCGGCCCGGCGTCATCGCCTATGATATTTATGGCCATGTCGGCATTGTCTATGAAGTGCTCGAAGACGGCCGGGTTTTGGTGATTGCATCGCATCCGGACCAATCGGTGACGCGCTCGACCTATGGGCCGAATTTCATGCGCTCCAAGCCGGCGCTCGGCGCCGGGCTAAAAGCCTGGCGGCCGATTTCCGTTGAGGGCGCAGAGACGAACGCTGATGGCTCCTTGCGCGGCGGACGGCTGCGCCCGGCGGCAAATAATGAGCTGCCACATTATTCGCTCGAGCAATATATCGGCAATACGCCCCACCCGTCCGGGGTTTGGCATTATGGCGAGTTTCGCTACAACGACCGGACTTACAAATATTACGATTACGTCCGCCGCAAACTGGCTGCGCCGGGCTTTTCATACGCCCCGGTCGAGGAGCTGCGCTTCGGCCTCCAGACCATTTGCAGCGCCGTCAAAGCCCGCAAGATTGCGGTCGATAAAGCGATGACGTCGCGCATCTATCTGAAGCCGCACCCCAGGCGCCTGCCGCGCAATATTTACGGAACCTATGGCGCGTGGGAGGAATATTCCACGCCCTCGCGCGACGCCCGGCTGAAGGTCAGCTTTATCGAATTGCGCCGCGATATGCAGGCGCTTGTTCGCGACTTGGAAAACGGCGCACCCGGCGTTCATTACAATGGCGACGATCTCGCCGGCGACCTTGCCGACGCCTTTGAAGAGGAAAAGAACGCCTGCACCATCACCTATTGGCGCTCGGACAAAACCCGGATGCGGTTAAATCTCGCCCATGTGATGGAGCGCTTGTTTGACCTTTCGTTTAATCCCTACCAATGCCCGGAACGGCGCTGGGGGGCGCGCGGCGCGGAGCTTGAGACCTGTACGGATGATACAATTAAAGCGCAGTGGTATAATGCGTTGCGGTTCCTGCGTTATCAGGCTGAGCGGTCTTATGATGTGCGCATGGACTTTTCCCTCGATGAGCTGAAATCGCCGATGATCGCCAGCGCTGAGGCGGGCGGCCTCGGCGTCGAAGCGCCGGCGGACGCTGATATTCGCGGCTATATCGCCCGGCTGGGCGGCAGCGATGTGTTGGCTGACAACGCGCCCAGTCGCATAGTCACGCCGGTCGCCTATAGCGAGCCCGCGCCTAGCGCCGTCTACTTTCCGGCATGGCACGCCCGGTTCAACCAGACCCGGCCGCGCTGATACGCGGCGGAAGTTTTTTCCCAGGGCCTCAAAATCCGCCCCGCCCGGGACGTGGTAATCTCTCCAAGGCGGGTCTATATGATTGTCTCGAAAGGGTTTGCCCCATGAGCAGCTTTGTTTTCTTCCTGATCCCGCTGGCGCTTGCCGCGACCGCCATTATTCTTGGCTTCGGCCTTTATTCGCTCGCCAGGGGCGGGGCGTTCGCCAAAGAAAACTCCAACCGGCTGATGCGCATGCGGGTGATCGCGCAAGCCGTCGCGATCGCGCTGATGGTGCTGTTCCTGATTTTGGTCGGCAAAGGCCCCGGCAGCTGATTTTGAAACCAATTCTAATTCACGATTTCGGGCGCCCTAGCGCATTGAAAGCCCGCTAGCGCGCGGCTATGGTGCCGCGAAATTACCAAAAGCGGCGCGCGACATGCGCATAAGCTGCATCAATCCCCGCATTTCCAAAACGGGTCTGGAGCTGAAAATGAAAATCCTGGTGCCGGTCAAACGCGTGATCGACTACAACGTCAAAGTCCGGGTGAAGTCGGACGAAAGCGGCGTCGATCTCGCTAATGTCAAAATGTCGATGAACCCGTTTGACGAAATCGCCATTGAAGAGGCGATCCGCTTGAAGGAAGCCGGCATTGCGACCGAAATCGTCGCGATTTCCATCGGCCCGGCAAAGGCGCAAGACCAGATCCGCCAGGCGCTGGCTATGGGCGCCGATCGCGGGTTGTTGATCAAGACCGACGAAGAAGTCGAACCGCTCGGCGTCGCCAAGCTGTTAAAGGCCGTGGTCGGCGAAGAAAGCCCCGAGCTGGTCATTCTCGGCAAGCAGGCGATTGACGATGATTCCAA
>JAJFGE010000077.1 GCA_021776295.1 Hyphococcus sp. | reverse complement strand
TTGGAGTCACCGGCCGCGACATGACATCAGCTTTGTCATATTCGTTCCAGGTGATCGCAGAGATATTTGATGCCAGTGCCGTGTTTTTGAACTGAGACGGTCTGATATGCGTTCAGAAAAAATGCCGCGCTTTGTGAATCGTTTTGCGTATTTTAAAAACTGAATGGATTGAACTATGAACAAAGTGCGAAACCCACGAACTCTTTACACCGCAGAACCAATTCTAAGGTATGCGCGCGTGAAACTTAAAAATATCGACAATACTTACTTTGAAATTACGAAATCCATAGCCGTCGTCGCACTAATTGTCGCGATTGCAGAAGTTTCGGCAATTGCTCTGGTTCTCGGCTGATCGAAGCGAAATCATCCGCCCGTCGAAGAAAGCCGTTATGAACGTTGTTCTGGATATGTGCATTAGCGAGCTTGGCAGTATCCCCTACTGGCGTACAGCGCTCACACATTTATGGAGTGCGCCTAAAAATCGCCTTGGTCGGCTTCGCCGCCGCATCGCCCATATTATTCACCAAAAAGGAGGAGCGGAGCGTCCCACCGCAGCTAGTTTTTATTATCTCGAATCCGGGTTGCCGACTTATCTACGATGAATTGGCTCCAATACCACATCTTTGAATACGCGCGACTTACAATCCTGAACCACGCTCCGGGCTCGATACCACGCTTGATCAATTTTCTTGAAGCATCATTGTAATTTAAACAAGGCCTAACCATAGTCTCTGTTCTCAGTCCGCCGTATCAGGACGAATTAACAAGCTATTGGGACGATCTGCAAATGGATGTGTTAAATGACATTGTAGACACTTTTCAGCTGAAAGGCGCTTTATACTTTCGAACTGACTTTACACCCCCTTGGGCGATTGCAGTCCCGGCATACCAGACAGCTGCACGGTTCCATCTTGTGGTGCAGGGCAGATTCTATGTAACGCTCAGCTCGGGCGCGTCTGTCGAACTCAACGCTGGCGACATGATCCTGATTCCGGCGGGTGCCAAGCACACGATTTCGAGCACGCCGCACGAGCAAGCCGCGCCATTGGAAAATGTCCTAGAGGAAGCAGGCTATGACGGGAACGGGGTCTTCACGCTCGGCGATGGCGATCCAACGGCCTCTGTCCAACTGATATGTGGTCACTTCACATTTCGCGCTGGCGCGGACCACCCCTTGCTGCGCGCGCTACCGGAATATCTGCTCGTCTCAAGCAGCGTTCGGGCTAAATATACTTGGCTCGATGAAGTGTTAAGGCTCATTGTCCGGCAAATTTTTGCTGAGCCGGAAAATTCTGCGGCGACGGTTACACGGCTTTCAGAGGTGGTTTTTATCGAAACATTGCGCGCCTGCACCGATCAGTCGCCGAAGCTGGCGCTGATAATAGGGGCCTTAAAGGGACGACAGATCGGCGAAGCCCTGCTCTTGATGCATGAACGTCTTGACGAACAATGGACGTTGGAAAAACTAGCGACCAATATTGGCATGTCGCGAAGCCGGTTCGCAGAGCAATTCCGCGAAGCTGTCGGCTGCGGACCCATGACGTACTTAACTGACTGGCGGATACAAAAGGCGATCAACTTATTGACCGCGTCACAGCTCAACGTTCAGCAGATTGCCGCCAAAACCGGGTATCAGTCGCCGGCCGCCTTCACGCGAGCGTTTTCGCAGAAAATTGGTTGTTCACCAAAGGAATACCGACGCCTGGATTCGGCGACCGTTCACTAGCGCAAACCTGGCGACCGGTAATTAATCCTGTTGTTGACAATGTAAATTCAGCAAACGCTACAACATGCGGCCTAGGCGCGATTTCTGTTCCTACCTTCCAGGTTCGCGGCCAGAAATTTGGCGCATTACTCAAAAACTTTGCAATTCGTCCGGACTCCATTGCGCATCGTCCATGCTTGCCGCCAGCCGCTGGCATCGTGAAACTTCACCCATAAATGGGCTCCATCAACTGTCATTGGACAGAATTCAAACCTATGGAGACAAACGATGTTTAACAAAAAAACACTAGCCCTGGCCGCTATTATGCTTGGCGCCGTAAGCGTCAATACTGCCATCGCTGAAGACGGACCGACTGATATGCAGATTGCGCATATCGCCTATACGGCGGGCAATCTTGATATTCGCTATGCGCATTTGGCGTTGGCAAAATCGGAAAATCCGGCTGTTCGCGACTTTGCCAAGCTTATGCTGCGCGACCATGCGGCGGTGAATGAGCAAGCCGTTGCGCTTCTGACGAAACTGGGCGCGAGCCCGGAAGACAATCCGACGAGCCAGCAGCTGGTCGCGAATGCAAAAGCGAAACGCGATGAACTGGCCGCGCTCGACGGCGCCGCTTTTGACCGCGCCTATGCGGCCAACGAGCTGGGCTATCATCAATTTGTAAATGAAACTGTCGAAACGGCGTTCATTCCGGCAGCCGATAACAAAGAATTCAAATCGCTGCTGAAATCCGCTTTGGCCGTCTTTGAAGTGCACGAAAATCATGCCGCGAAAATGGTGAAATCGCTGAAAGCACAGCGCTAGGACGAAGGGGATTTTAACGTCATGACCATATTGAACGCAAAACTCCCCGGCGCGGCGTTAAAACATGAAAGGCGCGTGTTTCTGCGCGCCTTTCACCGCCCCGTGCTTATTGCAACAATCGTCGCTGGTTTGCTGTCTCTCGCGTCTTGCGGTTCGGCTTCGGGCGACAGCACAAATGGCGACGCCGCGAATGAATCGATAACCACACATATTGTCGAAATTAAGCAGTTTAAGTTTGTACCAGAAACTTTGACAGTCAAAAAAGGTGATCTAATAATCTGGAAGAACCTCGACGTTGTGCCTCACACAGCAACCGCAACCGAAAAACCCTGGGACTCAGGAAATTTGAATCACGGCGACGCTTGGTCGCTCGTTGTCGGAGAGGTCGGTAAAACGAATTACATCTGCACTTTTCACCCAGTGATGAAAGGTACGGTTGTCGTTACCGAATAGCTTATTTCGAGCGCGCGCGGCCGCTATGTGCAACCTCAAGGAGCTGCCTAACGTTCCGTATTTATACGCTGCGTGACCCCTCTGAACGCCGGCGCCAACTCACGGGTCTCAACCTAACTCATCAGTATGAAACCTCGCTGGCCGCGAGGAAACAGGAAAAATCCATGAATGACAAACAAACCATAAATCCAAGCTGGCTGAAAATCGCCAAACTTGTCCCATCTTTGGGGATCTTCGCGAGCGCCATATTGGGTGATGCGTTCGCCCATCACGTCTCCGTGGGCGGCGCGTCCGCCGACGCCGGACCGATCAACACCGTAAGTCCTGAAACCATTGACAAAGGCAGATGGTCTGTGGGCGTGCGGACACAAATCATCAATTACGATTCATTTTCCGACACCGAGCTTGAAAATTTCGCGTCGGCCGGAGTTGAAGAAGTCCATAATACCAATGCCGCTTATGTCGCCTCATTCGCGCTCGAATACGGCGTTACCGATGATTTGAGCGTCGGCCTCATCGCGCCTTATGTATTGCGCTATGGCATTCGCGAAGGGGAATTGGAAAACGGAATTCCTGAAGCGCATGGGCTTGGCGATGTTCGCGGATTTGGCGATCTGACACTGACAGCGAAATACCGCGTGTTCAACCATGAAGAAAATCCGTTTAGTCTCGCGCTATTGGCGGGATTACAGATTCCCACCGGTGAAACGAACAAATTGGCGGATGACGGCAACCGCTTCGAAACCGAATTTCAGCCCGGGTCCGGATCCTGGAATCCGATTTTCGGCGTCGCCGCCGGCCGGCCTGTCGGCCCCATATCCGTCAATGGGAATGTCTCATACACACTGGCGACCGAGGGCGCCCAGAACACCAATCTCGGCGATAATCTCGCCTATAATATCGGCGTTTCCTATCGCATCGGTAAAGGCGCCCATACTCATGATGACGGCGCATTCGAACGGCATCAGGCGCTCGATCTGGTTCTCGAACTTAATGGTGAGTGGCAGGAACGGGAGCGCATCGGTGCTGCGTTCGATGAAAATAGCGGCGGCACGCAGTTGTTTATTGCGCCAGGCCTTCGTTATGTCTCGACGCAAGGCTGGAACAGCCATGTTTCCGTCGGCTTTCCAATTCAAGAAGATTTGAACGGCATCCAGAACGACAGCGATGTTCGCATCAGTTTTGGCGTTGGCGCTTCATTTTAAGCGCGCAAACCGGCGCGATTGAAGCCGCCAGCGCCGATCCGGCGCGCAATATCCACAATGCCGGATTCTGAAACGCATAAATTCGAAAGAATCGCGCGCATCGAGATTGCATTTATGTGGTCGTTGTCATCGCGCACGGTTTGCTACCGATTTCCATACGCAGCCATGGCGACACAACAGGCGGTCTGATGTTTGTTTCAACATCGACTAGACAAAAGGAAAATGGAGATGAGCAGGTTGGACAATAAAATTGCGGTCATTACCGGCGGCAGCAGCGGCATTGGATTGGCTACGGCGCGCCGCTTCATTGCGGACGGCGCCCAGGTGATTATCACCGGTAGAAATCAGGAAGCGCTGAATGAGGCCATCGCTGAACTCGGAACCGCAGCGACGAGTGTGCGCGGCGATGTCGCCAATCTTGAAGATCTGGACCGGTTATTTACCGAAGTCGGAGAACAATTTGGCCGTATCGACATATTGTTTGCCAATGCGGGCATCGCCCCTCTCGCGCCATTTGAAGCCGTGACGGAAAAAGATTTCGACACGCTGTTCAATGTTAACGTTCGCGGGCTTTTCTTCACCGTTCAAAAGGCGTTGCCGCTTCTCGCTAAAGGCGCATCAGTTATTCTCAACGCCTCCGTCGTCGCGCAGACAGGGTTTCCAAATACCAGCGTCTATTCGGCGACGAAAGCGGCGGTTCGCTCCCTGGGCCGCACGCTCGCAGCAGAACTGGCGCCCCGCGGCATTCGCGTCAATGTCGTTAGTCCGGGGCTTACCAAAACGCCGTTCTGGGGCAAAGTCGGTCTCAGCGAGGCTGACGTTGCAGCGTTTGGCGCTTCAGTTGTTGAACAAACGCCGCTTGGCCGCGCCGGGAGACCGGAGGAAATCGCGGCTGTCGCCGCCTTTCTTGCTTCAGACGACGCGAGCTACTTCACTGGCGCCGATCTCGTAGCTGATGGCGGCCAGATTCATGTCTAGGTGATCGCCGACAATGACATTCATCACACAAACCAAGGAACGAAAATCATGAGCACCGCACCAGCAAATGTCAGCGAATATGATGCGATTGCTAAAGTCATCAAGCGCTATCTCGACGGCGCCAGAGCCGGCAAAGGCGCCGACATGAAGCCGTCTTTTCACGAGGATGCAACTATCTTCGGTTATGTCGGCGGCGACTTTTTTGCCGGCCCGATTGAAAAACTCTTCGCCTGGACCGACGATAACGGCGCTGCGACCGGGATTCATCCGCGAATCTCCAGCATTGATCTGGTCGGCACGGCCGCGACTGTGCGCATTGAAATCGAAAGTTGGTACGGTCACCGCTTCACTGATTTATTTACACTCCTGAAGCTCGATGGAGGCTGGAAGATCATGAATAAGGTCTTTCACCTGCACACCTCAGAAGCGAAATCTGCATGACCAAACCGGTTGCATTGATCACAGGCGTCGGCGACGGCACTGGCGCCGCGCTTGTCCACCGCTTTGCCGAAGGCGGCTATCAGGTCGCCATGTTGGCGCGCGATCGTGACCGCCTTGCAGCGCTTGAAGAGGAAGTTAAAGCCGCCCGGACCTATTTGTGCGACGTCGGCGATCTCGACGCGCTGGTTTCGACAGTAAGGTCTGTACGCGCCGATATGGGATCGCCGGACGTTCTCGTTCATAACGCGATCGCTGCCACGTTTAAAACGTTCCTCGAAGCGGATCCGGAAGATCTCGAACGAAATTTTCGGGTCAATACGACATCGCTCTTGTATCTCGCCCGCGAACTGGCGCCGAAAATGATCACCCGCGGTTCGGGCGCCATCATGGTGACGGGAAACACGGCGGCGTTGCGCGGCATTCCAAACACCGCCGTCTTTGCGCCCACTAAAGCGGCGCAGCGCATTCTCGCCCAGTCTTTAGCGCGCGATCTCGGACCAAAGGGCGTTCATGTCGCTTATATCACCATCGACGCCGCGATCGACACGCCATGGACGCGTGTCCCGTTCCATCCCGACAAACCGGATGATTTTTTCAGTCACCCTTTTGCGATCGCCGAGGAAGTGTTCCATACCGCCCATCAGGACCGTTCCACCTGGACTTTCGATCTCGTCATCCGGCCCTTCGCCGAAAAATGGTGAACGGCGCCAAATCCGCATCGACACAGCCTTCATATGTCACGGCTCTCGCGAATACTCAGCGCCGAATTCTGAAACGGCAATTTGTGAAAGAAAAATAGCCCGCACAACCCCATGCTCACAGTGAAACAACGAAGGAGACGAGCATGACGAGACTAACACAAATAACCGACCAGGAAGCAAATCCTGCGGCGGCTGCGCTATTTGACGGCGTCAGATCTAAAATCGGCATGGTTCCGAATGTCTATCGTGTCACTGCAAATCAGCCCGCCGCGCTCGCCGGGCTATTGATACTGAATGAGGAACTCGGCAAAGGTTCTTTTAACGCCAAGTCCCGCGAAGCAATCGCGCTTTCGGTCGCTGGCGCCAGCAATTGCGATTATTGCGCTTCGGCCCACACGGCAATTTCAAAGGGACTTAAAGTTGACGACACGGAGATCGCACGCCGCCTGAAAGGAAAATCTGCCGATCCGAAGATGAGCGCAATCCTGGCGTTTGCAGTCGCCGTCGTCGATAAGCGTGGATTTACAACCGACGAAGATGTCAGAGCGGCGCGTGAGGCCGGCCTTACAGACAGCGATATTGTGGAGACTATCGCTAACGTGGTT
>JAJFGE010000076.1 GCA_021776295.1 Hyphococcus sp. | reverse complement strand
CGCGCCGCGTCCAAAAGCAACCCCGGTAGGTCTTTCCATGCAGAAAATCAAAGTCGAAAATCCAGTCGTCGAAATGGACGGGGACGAGATGACCCGGATCATCTGGCAGATGATCAAGGACAAGCTCATCAATCCCTATCTTGATATCGACCTGAAATATTTCGACCTCGGCATGGAAAGTCGCGACGCCACCGACGACCAGATCACTATTGACGCCGCTGAAGCGACTAAAAAATACGGCGTCGCCGTCAAATGCGCAACCATCACGCCGGATGAGGCGCGGGTTGAGGAGTTTGGCCTTAAAAAAATGTGGCGCTCGCCCAATGGCACCATCCGCAACATTCTCGGCGGCGTTGTCTTCCGTGAACCGATCATTATCCGCAATGTGCCGCGCCTGGTGCCCGGCTGGACCCAGCCGGTGATCATCGGCCGTCACGCCTATGGCGATCAATATCGCGCCACCGACATGTTGTTCCCCAGCAAAGGCAAGCTGACCCTCAAATGGGAAGGCGCTAATGGCGATGTGATCGAAGAGGAAGTCTTCGATGCGCCGTCGAGCGGCATCTATATGGGGATGTATAATCTTGACCAGTCGATCCGCGATTTCGCGCGCGCCAGTTTTAACTACGCCTTACAGCGTAAATACCCGCTATATCTTTCGACCAAAAACACCATCATGAAAAAATATGACGGGCGGTTTAAAGATCTGTTTGCCGAGATGTATGAAACCGAATTCAAGGACCAATTCGCCGAGCATGGGCTCACCTATGAGCACCGTTTGATCGACGACATGGTCGCGGCCTGTCTGAAATGGTCGGGCGGATATGTTTGGGCGTGCAAAAACTATGATGGCGACGTGCAATCAGACACTGTGGCGCAGGGCTTTGGCTCGCTTGGCCTGATGACATCAGTGTTAATCTCGCCGGACGGCAAAACCGTTGAGGCCGAGGCCGCACACGGCACCGTAACGCGCCATTATCGCCAGCACCAGAAGGGCGAGGCGACCTCGACCAACTCAATCGCCTCGATCTACGCCTGGACCCGAGGCCTCGCTCATCGCGGCAAGCTCGACGGCAATGACGCGCTGACGAATTTTGCAACTGCGCTGGAAGACACTATCATCAAAACCGTCGAGGCCGGCCACATGACCAAGGACCTCGCCCTCCTCATCGGCGCGGAGCAAAAATGGCTCACCACCGAAGGCTTCCTCGATAAGGTCGCCGAAAACTTCCAGACCGCGCTCAACGCTTAAGCCCTCCCATGGGCGATAGCGCAGACAAAACGCCGCCGCCGGTTAAGGGCATTTTAAAATCCGTCTTCGGGTTTAACGCCTTCCGTCCGGGTCAGGAGGAAATCGTCTCGGCGATTTTGGATGGCCGCGATATTCTGGCGATCATGCCCACCGGCGCCGGCAAGAGCCTGTGCTACCAATTGCCGGCAGTGTGCGGGGACGGCCTTACCGTTGTGGTGTCGCCGCTGATTGCGCTGATGGAAAACCAGGTTGCGCAATTGCGCGCGCTTGGCGCGCCGGTTGGCGTCATCCATTCCGGGCGCGACCGTGAGGCGAGCATCGCCGATTGGCGCGCAGCGGCCGCCGGCGAGACCCGGCTTTTATACATGTCGCCCGAGCGGCTGATGACGCCGCGCATGCTGTCCGCACTTGGCGGCGTCAATCTCCAGCGCATCGTCGTTGATGAGGCCCATTGCGTTAGCCAGTGGGGGCATGATTTTCGCCCCGACTATATGGCGCTGACCAGCCTGAGGGATCATTTCCCCGGCGTTCAGATCGCCGCCTTCACCGCAACCGCCGATGCGCGCACCCGCGAGGAAATTATCTGGAGCTTGCTTGGTCCCGGCGGCGAGGTGTTCGTCCACGACCTTGACCGGCCGAATATCGACATCGCCATTGAGCAAAAAATCACGGCGAAGTCGGGCGCAAAGGACCGCCTCGCCGCGTTGATGGATGAAAATCGCAGCGAGCAGGGCATCATCTATGCGCTGTCGCGCAAAAACACCGAAGAGATTGCCGCCGACCTTGAGGCCCGCGGCCACAGGGTCGCCGCTTATCATGCGGGGCTCGACCCGCAAACCCGCAATGATCGCCTCAACGCCTTTCTAACCGAGCCGGACCTCACCATCGTCGCCACCGTCGCCTTCGGCATGGGCATCGACAAGCCGGATATCCGTTTTGTTTTTCATCACGACATCGCGTCCTCCATTGAGAGTTATTATCAGGAAATCGGCAGAGCCGGCCGCGACGGCGCGCCAGCGCGCGCGGTGATGTTATATTCCGGCGGCGACGTTGGACGGCGAATACGGATGATTACCCGCAATGACGATGACAATGCCGCCTCGCGTGCGGAGATGCGCCGGCTCGATGAGCTGGCCACTTTGTGCGAGCAAACCTGCTGTAGGCGCCAGACTTTGCTGGCGCATTTCGGACAGGAAACTGACCCTTGCGGCAATTGCGATAATTGCCGTGAGCCGCCGAAACGGGTTGACGCCAGCGCCGATGCGCGGCTTGTGATTGACGCAGTCATCGCCAGCGGATCGATGTTTGGCGCGGTCCACATCATCGATATATTGCGCGGCGCCGACACCCAGAAAATCCGCAAGAGCGGCCATGAGGCGCTGCCCGTCCATGCGGCCGGCAAGCATCACCCGGTCGAACAATGGCGCCATCTCATTCGCCAGATGACCGCCGACAAGCTGCTGATCGCCGAGCCGACCTATGGCGGGCTGAAGCCCGGCGAGGAGGCGCACGCATTAATGGCCGGCGACGGCGAGTATGCGATGCGCGCACCGCCGCCGCCAAGAAAAGCCAGGCGCACCCGCCAAGCCGCGCCGGCCGCAGCGGTTGGCGACCAGGCCTTACTGGCGGCGCTCAAACAGCACCGCCTGGCGCTGGCGCGCGAGCGCGGGGCGCCCGCCTTCGTCATCTTTTCCGACCGCACGCTTATAGACATGGCCGCCCGCAGACCTGCGACCCGCGATGAATTTGGCGAGGTGTTCGGCGTTGGCGCGGCTAAAACCGAGGCCTTTAGCGCGCAATTTATCGCCATCATCCGCGACCATGCGAATTGACCAGCGCGCCCGCCGGACCGCCTGAAACCCGCCGGTTCCGCGCCCATCATGGGTTTTTCGGGTTTTCCTCTCAGAATCGGGGCGCTTTACCGCATCCCCGGTCGCCAAATCCGCCAGCGCATGGCAATAATGCTGGTCGGGGCCCAATCGGCGCACCAAGGCGCGCCCCATGGAGTTTGTAATGAGATCAGTACCGTTCGCCCTCTCCGCCAACTTATGCGCCGCCTGTTTTCTGGCCGCTGCGCCCATCGCCGCCGCCGAAGAATCGCGAAGCTTTGATTTACCAGAATTTGACCGCATTGACGTTTCCGCCGGGGTCATCCTTGTCGCCGATATCGGATCGCAACAATCGGTTATCGTTAAGACCAACAAAGGCGATTACAGCGACTTCTCTATTGAAGTCAGTAATGGCGAATTGAACATCACGCGCGAACGCAATCCGCTGAGCTGGCATAACAGCAAGTCGGATTATAAAGTGATCGTCAGCGTGCCGACATTAGCCGCACTCGACGCCTCGTCCGGCTCGCGCGCAAAGGTTTTCAATATCGACGCTGCGCGTTTTGTCATCGACTTGTCGAGCGGGGCTCATGCTTTGCTTGAAGGAAAATGCAAAAACTGCCTGCTCGACATTTCGAGCGGCGCCGATCTCAAGGCCAAAGGCCTTGATTGCGACAACGCCGATATTGATGTTTCCAGCGGCGGTCACGGCGTCATCAGCGTACTGGATACCGTCAAAGGCGGCGCCTCGAGCGGCGGCCATGTCGCTGTTTATGGCAATCCGTATCAGGTCAAGGTCAGCAAGTCATCCGGCGGACGGATTAAGATTGTCACCAGCGCGCAAGCGACGCGGGATTAATCCGCTGGCGGGCCGGCGCGCTCCACAGTTTCTGCATCAGCAAATGGGTCTGGAACTTCAGCCAGCGAGAGTTGCAGACGCCTGTGCAGTTGCGGGCGGGTGCGCGACAGCGTTCGGAAATCTTCCTGATCAAGCACTATCATATCACAAGTCGAAATTGCGCTCGCCGTTTCCGCCTGCACTCCGGTTAATAAAGAGCGCGCGCCCCAATATTCACCCTCATCGAGACGCACCGGCGCAAGCTCTGGCCGATCTGGATCAACAATTTCAACTTCGCCCGAGCCGATCATAAACAATGCGCCGGGCTTTTCGCCGCCAACAGCAATCACCGATCCCGGCGGCGCCATGCGCGCTTTTAAAACCTTCAAGACTTCTGTGATTTCTTCCGGTTTCAGAAGCGCGAACACTTTTGAGCGCGCCGCCATGCCCCAGGTGACAATAAAATCCTGGCGGCGGAATTCTTCCATAAAACCGCTGGCAATAATCCCGATGGGCAGAGCAAAAAACCCAAGCCCGCTCACCATAACGATGCCGGCCAGCATTTTCCCGAGTGGCGTTTCCGGCGACACGTCGCCATAGCCGACCGTTGTCAGCGTTACAATCGCCCACCACATCGCTTCGGGCACTGTTGAAAAACTGCTGCCCGGCAGATCACCTTCGGCCAGATAAAGCATCGATGCGGAGATGATGACCATGCCGAGAAGCACAATCAAAACGCCCATCAGCGCGGAGCGTTCGCGCGCCAGCACCCGCAACATGGTGTTGAAGGCCGACGAGAACCGCGCAAGCTTAAAGAACCGCAGCAGCCGCAATATCCGCAACACGCGCAGATCAATCGCAAACAGAAAACCGAGATAAAATGGAGCTATTACCAGAAAATCTAAGATCATTAGCGTCCGCGGGCGAATTTCAATCGCGCCCGCAACGGTGATAGGCCGCGAAACGGCGGATGTTCCGTACACACCCAGAGCCTTGCCGCATATTCCAACGAAAATATTGCAATCGATATGATGTCGAACAGTCTGAAAAAAACCATATGGCGGTCGTGGATCGCCGGCACGGTCTCCAGAGAAAACGCAATCACATTGAGAATGATCAGCGCCGCCATCGCGCTTTCAAACAAGCGACTCTGCCAGTCATGCGAGTGACCGGCTTCGAGCACCTTATAAAGCCGCGCCTTCAGCCCTGTGCGGCGCGCACCTTGGGAGTGTCGCTGCGGCGGCGCAATGGAAGGCTCAGTATGGTCTGTCAAAACAGCAGCTCTCCTGGCGCAATGGCGCTATCAACCTCCTTAGCGCAGCGCGCGAAAAACATGCAATGATTTTCGCGCTAGCGGGACGGAAACGCCAGAATGCATAGGCGCTACGGCAAACTCCATCGGACTTGTTTGCGCCTCAAGGCCCGGCGCTCTAGCGCGAACATCTCCTCTTGATTCGTTGCAAACGGATGGCGTCGCCGACTTCCCTCCTTGGCGAGAAGCAGATTGCCCGCAAAAACAGCACGCCCTGCCGCTTTTCGCTTTCTTAAACCGCTGAATATGTCAGGGTCGAGAGCAACACGATGGGAGAAAATCATGAACAAATTCAATCATGCAATTTTGTG
>JAJFGE010000075.1 GCA_021776295.1 Hyphococcus sp. | reverse complement strand
TAGGTAGTATTTTTCAACCAAAGGGAATATCAATGTCAAACTCACCGAATAAACGCGCCCTGATTGTCGGCGGCTCGTCTGGAATGGGCAAAGCAACCGCGTTGCGGCTCGCAAAGCGCGGGGTCGATCTTCTCCTCGTCGCCCGCGACTGTGAAAAGCTCCGCGCCGCAAAAGAAGACGTGCGCAACATATCCGATATTGATGTGAAAACGGCCTCGGTCGATCTTTACGACGAGGCTGCCGTCGATGCCTTCATTGCGCGCATTAATGATGATCGCGAACCGATCGACTATCTCGTCAACGCCGCCGGATATTTTGCGCCAACGCCATTCTTTGAACATGGCAAAGACACTTACGATCAGTATAACGACCTCAACAAAAGCCTGTTCTTCATCACCCAGGCCGTCGCGCAAAATATGCGCGCCCATGGCAGCGGCGCGATTGTCTCGATCGGGTCGATGTGGGCAAAGCAGGCGATCAAAGCAACGCCGTCATCGGCCTATTCCATGGCCAAGGCCGGCATCCATTCGCTGACCCAAACGCTGGCGCTGGAGCTTGCTGATTTCAACATTCGCGTCAACGCCATATCGCCGGCCATCGTCGTCACGCCGATCTTCGGCTCGTTTATTGAAGAAGATAAAATCGAGGAAACGCTGACGGAAAACTTCGACAGCTTCCATCCCATCGGCCGTGTCGGACGCGTCGAAGACATTGCCGCAGCGATAGAGTTCCTGCTCTCCGACAACGCCAGCTGGATCACCGGCACGGTCATGGACGTCGACGGCGGCGTGATGGCGGGCCGGAATTAATACCCGCTGCCATTCAGAGTTGTGTCCGTCGCCGATCCTTCGAGACGCCTTGACGGCTGTCGCCGCCAAGGCTCCTCAGGATGAGGGTTTCTTCTTTAGGAATAATTCTCTCCTCATCCTGAGGAGCAGACCGAAGGTCTGCGTCTCGAAGGATAAGCGGCATACGCACGAGTCAGCGCCGCCAGTTACGCCAACATCTTCCGCACCCGTCCCATCGCCATCAGCGGGAAATAGTGGCGGTAAAGATTATAATTGATCATGAAGGCGCGCGACAGTTCCGGGCCTTGTTTGAGGCGCTCAGTCAGCAATGGATCGCCGAGCTTGATGGTCGCGCCGACGCCGTATCCGGGAAAGCCCGTGCCGGTATATTCCGGCTCTTGCCAGGTTCCGTCTTTCTGGTGGTCCATCAAAAACGCAACACCGCTTTCAATCGCCTCGCGGTCATCGCACCGGCTCGCGGCTGCAAGCCCCATCAGCGCCCAGGCGGTTTGCGAGGCGGTGGTCGGCCCACGCCCGGACATTTCCGGGTCCATATAAGACGCGCAGCTCTCGCCCCAGCCGCCGTCGGCCTGTTGTTTGGAAACCAGCCAGTCGCAGGCGCGCGCAACATATGGCAGCGACATGTCCTCGCCAATCGCCTCCAGCGCCGGCAACACCGCGCCCGTGCCGTAAATATAATTGACGCCCCAGCGCCCGAACCAGGAACCGTCCGCCTCCTGTTCGGTTTTGATATAGTCCATCGCGCGTTTGACATTCGGGTGATCGGTGCGAAAGCCGAGCTTGCCAAAGGCCTCGACGATATGCGCGGTGACATCCACCGAAGGCGGGTCGAGCGCCTCGCCAAAATCGCAGAACGGAATGCGCGTCAGGTAGGTCTTGTCATTATCCTTATCGAACGCGCCCCAGCCGCCGCCTTTGCATTGCATCGCCAAGAGCCAGTTGACCCCGCGCTCAATCGCCTTTTCGATGTCTTTACCCCCTCCGTCGCCTTCGGTACTGCCTCCCCCATGAATGGGGGAGGAAATTTCTCTTGTATTGCGAAACTGCGACAATACAATCAACGCCACCGCCGTATCATCTGTATCGGGATAAAAGGAGTTCTTATATTCAAACGCCCAGCCGCCGGGCTCGACATGGGGGACCTTTACCTGCCAATCGCCGGGCTTTAAGACTTGCTGGTCGAGCACCCAGTCGAGGGCTTTTTCAACAGCTTCGCGATTGGCCGCATTCAGCCCGCAATCATCAAAGGCGAGCAGCGTCAGCAATGTATCCCAGACCGGGCTGGTTGACGCCTGCACCCATGTCGCCTCGCCGACATCAACGCGCCAGCGCGGATCATCGAGAGCACCGAGCGCAGCGGCGACATTGGGGTGGTCATGGGCGTAGCCCTCATTATAGAGCGCCATCATCGAATAGATCCATGGCGGCTGGATGCCGCCCCAGACCCCGTCGGCGTCCTGATGCTGGATAATCCATTCGAGCGCGCGCTTCACCGCGCCCTTGCGCCACGGCGTTACCCCCGCCGACTGGCCCCAATGCAGCACCCGGTCAATCCATAAAAACGCTTTATCGATAATATCGGCGCCGGGTTTGGCCGGGTAGGAATAATCGAAGTTGCTGCGGCCTTCGGGGAACAACTCATCAAGGCGATTTTCCGGCGGCATGGGACGTGATGGCCGGCGCGCAGAGAGCACCGCAATCGGCATCAGCGTCGCGCGCGCCCATTGTGCAAAGTTATAAATCGAAAACCCAAACCAGTTTGGAAAATAAATCACTTCCGGCGGCAGGTTCGGGGTTTTCTCCCACGGATACTCGCCAATCAACGCCAGCCAGTAACGGGTGAAGACGCGAATATTTTTAAGCCCGCCCTTGGAGAATATCCATGCACGGGCTTTTTCCATCGCCGGGTCATCCGCCGGCGTTCCCATGGAGCGCAGCGCCGCATAGACCTCAACCGTGGTGTTGATGTCGCCGGCGGGCGCGTCATGATAGATCTGCCAGGCGCCGTCCGGGCGTTGCGCCTGCCTCAACGATGCTGCCAGACGTGGGCGGAGGTGATGGTCTTCCAGTCCGACAAACCACAGCGCCAAAATCCACTGCGCCTCCATGCAGGCATTGGACTCCAGCCGCCCGACCCAATAGCCCTCTGGTTTTTGGCGTGCGGCCAGCCATTGCGCCGCCGCATCAATCGAACCGCCAAGCTGGCGGTCGAAATTCGATTTGGCGCCGTTTTCTTCGTCAAACATGGTCGCATCTCCAGGAACCTTGCGTTTTAGCCCAGCCGCGCGCGGCAAGCTAGATGGCCATAGCCTCCGGCCGAGGGAGTGGTCAGGGGCGGTGTAGCGTCCTCGCCGCTAGCGGCAGGCGCCCAAAACTGTCATTACCGTATCACGACCTGCCGCCAAATGAGGGACGCCATGAACCCGGAAATCATCACATTTTTGACGAGACCACGTTTACCGCCAGCCATCTGGCCGTGGATCGCCAAACAAACAAAGCCGTGATTATCGATTCCGTGCTCGACTATGATCAAGCCAGCGGCAAAAGCAGCACCACCTCCGCTGACAGGGTTATCGACTATATTTTAGAACATGGCCTCGCCCTTGAATGGATTTTAGAAACCCATGTCCATGCGGACCATCTATCCGCCGCGCCTTATCTGAAAGAAAAGCTTGGCGGCAAGATAGGCATTGGCGATAAAGTTCCGCTCATTCAAAAAACCTTCGGCGACATCTTCAACGTCGAGCAAGATTTTAGCCATGACGGGCGCCAGTTTGACGTGTTGTTTACGGATGGTGAAACATTCCAGATCGGCGATATGGATGCGCAGGTTTTGCATACGCCCGGACACACGCCAGCCTGTGTCACCTATAAGATTGGCGACGCCGCCTTTGTCGGTGATACATTGTTTATGCCCGATTACGGCACGGCGCGGTGTGACTTCCCCGGCGGTGATGCGCGCGCGCTTTACCGGTCGATTGAAAAAATCCTCACCCTGCCCGATGCGACCCGCATCTTGACCTGCCATGACTATAAGGCGCCGGGACGGGACAAATTTGCCTGGCAATCGACCGTCGCCGAGCAGCGTGCGGGCAATTTGCATATTGGCGGCGATGTCAGCGAGGACGAGTTTGTGAAGATGCGCGAAAAGCGCGATGCACTGCTGTCGATGCCACGGCTGATCTTGCCCGCGGTGCAGGTGAATATGCGCGCCGGGCATTTTCCGCCGCCTGAAGATAATGGCGTAAGCTACTTGAAAATACCCGTAAATACGCTTTGATCTGGACATGGGCCTTGATAATTTCTACGCGAAGCTGAAGCGCCGTTTTGACGCCGCCCGGAGCAAGCCATTCTTAACCTTACCGGGTGCACAGCTCACCTATGGCGAGGTTGACGCGCGCTCGGCCCACATTGCCGGGGCGCTTTTGGAGGCCGGCGCGCGGCCCGGCGACCGCATGGTCGTGCAGGTTGAAAAGTCGCCTGATAATGTTGCGCTCTATCTTGCCGCCCTGCGCGCGGGCCTTGTCTATGTACCGCTCAACACCGCCTATACGCCGGGCGAGGTCGGTTATTTTCTGGCTGACGCCGAGCCGTCAGTGTTTGTCTGCGATCCGCAAAACTATGATGTGCTGGCGCCAATCGCAAAGACAGCCGGCGTTAAAGCGATCTTCACGCTCGGCGCCGATGGCGGCGGCACATTGAATGACGCCGCACAAACCGCCACGTCGCTCAACCGTGTTCAACCACGCCACGAAGACGACCTTGCGTCGATCCTCTACACGTCCGGGACGACCGGCCGCTCAAAAGGCGCGATGCTCAGCCATGGCAATCTCGCCTCCAACGCGATCGCGTTGAACTCGCTTTGGGGGATGACATCCAAAGACGTGCTGATCCATGCGCTGCCGATCTTTCATATTCACGGATTGTTTGTTGCGCTGCATACGGCGATGTTGTCGGCTTGCGAAATTATCTTCTTGCCAAAGTTTGATGTTGCGGAAATCTGCCGCCAGCTGCCGTGCGCCAGCGTGATGATGGGGGTGCCGACCTTTTATACGCGGCTGCTTGGCGAGGCGGATTTTGGCAAGGCCGAAACTGCGCATATGCGCCTGTTCATCTCCGGATCAGCGCCGCTGAGCGAGCAGGCGTTTGACGCTTTTGAGGCCCGCACGGGACACAAAATTCTCGAGCGCTATGGCATGTCGGAGGCCGGCATGATCGCCTCCAATCCGCTTGACGGACCGCGCCTTGCCGGCACGGTCGGCTACGCCCTGCCCGGCGTTTCGCTGCGCATAGCTAATGACGCCGGCGCCACCCTGCCGGCTGGCGAACCGGGCATTGTCGAGGTTAAAGGGCCCAATATTTTCAAGGGCTACTGGCGCATGCCTCAGAAAACAAAACAAGAGTTTCGCGGTGATGGTTTCTTCATTACCGGCGATATTGGCGTGCTCGACAAGGACGATCGGTTAAGCCTCATCGGCCGCGCCAAGGACCTCATCATCGCCGGCGGCTACAACATCTATCCGAAGGAAATCGAGGCTGTTCTGGACGCGATTTCGGGCGTTCAAGAGAGCGCCGTCATCGGCCTGCCGCACGCCGATATGGGCGAGGGCGTGGCTGCAGTTTTGGTCGCTGAAGTCGAGCCGGTTGACTGTAAAACCATTGAAACGGCGCTCGCTGCTGTGGCTAAATTCAAGCGCCCAAGAAAACTGTTCTGGACGGGTGCGCTGCCGCGCAACGCGATGGGCAAAGTCCAAAAACAGGTGTTGCGCGAGCGATATAAAGAGGCATTTTCAGTACGCTAAACTGCCGCCTTCAATTCAGCCTTTGCGGCGACACTGCTTTCAGTTTGTCCGGATTGCGTACAACATAAATCACAGCAATACGGTCTTTGCAGACATCAATGCTGACGGTTTGGTCAAGCGCGCCGTTTAAAAACAAAAGCAACCCAGGCATTCCGTTCAATTTCGTTGGCTGTAAGCTGACTTTCTCACCGCGCGCTGCGCCTTTCCGGAACAGCCCGGTGAAGAACCGCGCGACATTCTTATCTCCCAATATAGGCCGCAGCGCCGAGAGTTTTACGCCGCCGCCATCGGCATAAACAACTGCGTCGCTAGTCAGCAAGGACTGCAACCGCTCCGCATCGCCGCTCGCCGACGCTTCAATGAAGCGCTGCAATAGCTCACGATGCTGGGGCGGTGATGACGTCCGGCCGGCGCGCTCTTGCCGTACGGCTTTGCGCGCGCGCGTCGCCAATTGCCGGCACGCCGCTTCTGATTTACCGAGCGCGGCGGCAATGTCCGCAAAAGGCGTGTCGAATACATCATGCAGCAAAAATGCCGCGCGCTCCGGCCCCGACAGGCGTTCGAGGGTTAGCAAAAGTGCAAATGAGAGATCTTCCGCAAGCTCCAGCGCCGTATGCGGCGACAACGCATCCGCATCCGGCGCCGGCTCCGGCAACCACGGCCCGACATAGACCTCGCGTTTTGCTCGGGCCGATTTCAGCCGATCAAGACACAGCCGCGTCACCACGGTGACAAGAAACGCTTCGGTCGAGCGAATGTTATCGCGCTCGGCGTCAGTATAGCGCAGATACGCGTCCTGCAACACGTCTTCAGCGTCGGCGATAGAGCCAAGCATGCGATAGGCAAGCCCCATCAGCCGCCCGCGATGGGGGGCGATAGGATCGTCGGTGGTTTTGTCCGTGGTCACGCCGCTTCTTTTACAACATCCACAGGCGCGTCGTCGATACGCACCCGCCCGCAAGTTTTAGAAAAACCGAGCCCGGCTTTCACCATTGGGTAAATACGCCCGATCTGGACCGCGAGAGTGAGGTCGATCACCGCCGCCTCGCCCCATTGCGTGCGGACCACATCGCGCACTTCATCTTCCGAGGGCGCGCGGTGCACTACTGCATCGGCGAACTGAAAGCCGAGCGCCGTGTCGGCGCTCATCGCCGCGCGGTCACGCTTCAACACCGCTTCAATCTGCTCCGGGTCAACGCCCGCCTCGCGCGCCATGTTGACGGCGAACTGCACGCAGGGCCCGCAATCTTCGGCAACCGCGCCGACAAGCTTGGCGGCGAAAAGCGCGTCTTTCGGCGCCGCTTCGCAATGTTGGGAAAGCGCCGTCAACTTGGCAAATTTGAAAAACGCCGACGGCGAGACCTTCAGCATATGGCGCATATAAGAAACGTCATAATCATAGCGATCAGAAAAGCTTTTAAGGGCGCGTTCGGCAAAAAATCTAAGCATGGTTTTCTCCTTTTGCAGGCAAGGCCGCCCATGGCGATAGCGCCGCGGGCAGAACAATGCCGGTCCACTCCATGACGACGTAATGGGCATGGCCGCCGAGCAATCCGGCGACATGAATGAGCCCGTGGCCGAATAAAAATGCCGCCCCGGTGAGCGCCGCCGGCCAGTAGTGCGGCCGCCAGGCGCGCGCGGCGAGCCCCGCCCCCGCAACCAGAAAGGCAACGCCGATATCCGCCACAAAATGAAAATTATAAGGCCCGGTATCGCTGGCGCCCGGCGCCGTCAGATACCATTGCTTGCCGGCGATCAGCATAAACAAGCCGTTGCCGGTCGCCATCGCCGCCAGCAATCCGGAAATCCATCGTTTGACCATGCCGTCCTCCTGTCAGGTCCTAGACGAGACAGGACGATGGTATGTGACAGCGAGCAGATATACCATTTACGAGGCAATGGCGCTGATCATGTCAGCAGAATAGGCGATCTATGCACAGCTGCATATTTGGGAACGTCTGTCTGCGGCAAAGATGAGCCGCCGATCCGACCATACGGGTCCGCAAGACATTACAACGACACATGCCAACAATATGGCCGTCATCAGCGCATTCTAACAATCGTGCAGCATAGTATGGACAGCTGTCACAACCCGCTCACATCACGCGCAATCACGTTTTCGTGGCTTCTCGAAATCACAGTCAGAGCGCGAATCCGTGACTATCGGTGATTGGACTTTAGGGAACCAATCATGCTTTTTTAGGACTGCGAAAAAGGAGAAAATACGATGGCGATAGACACAATGAAAACAAACGCCGCGTTTAATGACGACGCCAGCAGCGATAATCAAGTCTTTCGCATTCTTGCTTCATCTTTGGGCGGAGCGATCGTGATGATGCTCGTGCTTTTGTGTATAGCGAACATCTAGGCCGCACTGAAGCGGGCGATAATACGAAGCCATAGCCCATCATTTTATTCGTTAGGCAATTACTCTTTACGCGCCACACTGCAGGAAACATGACATGGAAAATCTCTCTATTGTGGGATGGATGCTGTCCGGCTTCATTGGCCTAATGGTGATCCTCGCAATTTCATGTGTTACAACATACATTATCAGGCGCCACTAGGCTGGAACGAGTGATCGAAACTCAATGTCAGTAAGTCAGGCCGTTGGGACGCCGCCTTAGTCACGATGCAACACGATGATATCCTCGCCGCCATAGCAGGTGCGCGCGGTTTCCTTAAATCCACATTTTTCCGCGACCCGGATCGAGGCCGCATGGGGCGGGTCGATGATGCATGACATCCGCGCACCGCCAAAATGTTCATCGCCCCAGCGCACTGCCTCCTGTGCGGCTTCCGTCGCATAGCCCTTGCCAAAGCCCGCCGGCGCCAACACCCAGCCGATTTCAGGCTCGCCCTTGAGCGACGGCTTGATCGGGCGTTTGTAATCGACAAAACCAACCTCGCCGATAAGCGCGCCGGAGGTTTTTTCTTCAACCGCCCAATAGCCAAACCCCATCACCGACCAGTGGCCGATCATCTTCAGGAAAGTGGTCCAGGATTGTTCTTCGCTTTTGGGCTTGCCGCCAATGAAGCGGGTCACTTCCGCATCAGCCCACATTGCGCGAAAAAACGGAAAGTCATCACCGGAAAATGCGCGCATACGCAAGCGCTCAGTCTCCAATATCGGGACAGGGTTTGCCATGGTTATTTCTTTTCCAGCTTCGCCTCAGCGATATAGGCGTCGATCTGCGTGCGCAAGACTTCCAGCGGCAACCCGCCGCCGTTTAACACCGCATCGTGAAACGCGCGGATGTCGAACGCATCACCAAGCTCTCGTTCTGCTTTGGCGCGCAACTCCCAAATCGTCAGCTCACCCATCTTATAGGCCAGCGCCTGGCCCGGCCAGGCGATATAGCGGTCAACTTCGGTATTGACGTTGTGCAGCGACAGCGCGGTATTGGAGGCGAGATAGCCGACCGCCTGCTCACGAGACCAGCCTTTTGCGTGAAGCCCGGTATCAATTACCAGTCGCGCCGCGCGCCACATCTCCCACGTCAGGCGGCCAAAATTATCATAGGGCGTTTGATAAACCCCCATCTCAACACCGAGCTTTTCCGAATACAGCCCCCAGCCCTCGCCAAACGCATGCGGATAAAACTCTTTTCGAAACGCTGGCGCATTTTCAATCTCAAGTGATAGCGCACTTTGCAAATGATGGCCCGGAACCGCCTCATGCAGCGCCATCGCCGCCAGCTGATAGAGCGGGCGGTGTTCAAAATCATAGGTGTTGACCCAAAACTGACCGCCGCGGTCGGCCTCTTTAGCGGCGCCAATATAACGCGCGGTGGTATAGTTGGGCGCAATCTCCGCCGGCACCGGCTCTACCGAATAAGGCTGGCGCGGCAGCTTTCCGAAATAGCCCGGCAAGCGCCCGTCAATGTCCTTGGCAATCCACGCCGCACGCTCCAACAGCGCTTCGGGCGATGTTGCATAGAACTGTTTATCCGTACGCAGAAATTCCAGAAATTCCGCAAAGCTTCCCTCAAATCCGGTCTCTTTAATGACGCCCGCCATCTCGGTGCGGATCCGCGCAACTTCCCGAAGGCCAAGCGCGTGGATATCCTCAGCTGTCGCATCGTCAAGCGTCGTATAAAAGCGCAGACGCGCGGTATAATAGGCCTTGCCGTCCGGCAGGTCATAAGCGCCGAGCGTCTCGCGGGCGCCGGGCAGGTATTCATCTTTCATGAATACATAAAGCCGTTCAAATGCCGGGATCACTGCTTGCTCAAGGGTTTTACGCGCTTGTTTGCGCAACGCCTTCTGCCGGCGCTTTGAAAGCGTCGCTGGCATGGTATCAAACGGCGCAAAATAGGGATGCGCTTCGGCGCTGTCAGTGATCTGCGCCTTAAAAGACGGCAAAATCTTCGGCAGAATTTCTTTTGGCTGCGTAAATCCGTCGGCAATTCCCCGGCGCATATTGGCAATGTTCTGGTCGATATAAGCGGGAAAACCAGCAAGGCGTTTCAGGTAGTTGTCGTAATCCTTCTCTGTACGGAACGGTGTTGAGCTGACGACATAGCCAAAATTTGTGTGAAACCCGGTATCGGCCAAAAACGGAATGCGCCAGGCGTCAAACGCCGCCAGGGTGATGTCGTGTTTTAAAATAAACCCCAGCAATTCGGCGTTGAGATGGTCGTCGGCGCCAAGGCCCGCTTTGTCGATCGCTTCAATCCGTGCGGCAAAACCGGCGGCCTCTTCAGCGCGGCGTTGATAGTCGCCAGGCGCTACCGCCGGCATGCGGTCATTATACTCGGTATTACCCGAGCCGGTTGCAGAGAGCGGATGCTCGGCCATCTCATTGAGCCAATATTCGTCGATCAGCGCGCCCAGATCATCGGCCGGCGCGGCCTGAGCGGCGCAGATCAGCATGAGAAAAACAATTACAAAAAAACGCATCGCAGCCACTCCCTGTTGGTCTTTTTAGACCTCAACTGACTTGCTCATGCACTAACACGATGCACATGCCCGGAAAACTTATCTTATACTAACGGCTCCCCGCTCAGGCCGCTCGAAAGCTGACATCCGCCTCTTCCATTTCCCGGCGTTCGCCCTATGTTCGCACTCATGCCTGCCGAGAAAAAACATAGGGCCGGATACGACCCCAAGGCCAAGAGGCCGAAAATCCAGCCGACGACGCCCGAGGCCGATGTCTCGC
>JAJFGE010000074.1 GCA_021776295.1 Hyphococcus sp. | reverse complement strand
GGGCGCCAAAACCGGCCTATACAGGCGCCATGGCCCGAAACACCGAAACCTTTATCTGCCAGTCTTGCGGCGCGGTCTATGCGAAATGGGCTGGGCGGTGCGATGCGTGTGGGGAGTGGAACACCATTCAGCAGGAGCTGAGCGAGGCCGGGCCGCCGGGCTCGGTCACTGGCTCTGGTTCCAGCGCCAAGTCGCGCGGCAAACGGCTCGAATTCACGCCGCTTTCCGGTGGCGGCGAGGCTGTGCCGCGCATCCTCACGGGCAATGCTGAGTTTGACCGCGCTTGCGGCGGCGGGCTGGCGCATGGCTCGGCGCTGTTGATCGGCGGCGATCCCGGCGTTGGCAAATCGACGCTTTTGTTGCAAATCGCCGCTGGCCTCGCCGAGGGCGGTCAACGCATCGCTTATATCTCCGGCGAGGAATCTCCATCGCAGATCCGCATGCGCGCGGAACGGCTCGGCGTTCAGGGCGCGCCAGTGCATCTCGCCTCCGCGACGTCGCTGCGCGACATTCTCGCGACCTTGAAATCCGAACGCCCGGACGCGGTCATCATCGATTCGATCCAGACGCTGTGGTCGGACGCCTTGCCGGCCGCGCCCGGCACGGTGACGCAAGTGCGCGCCTGCGCCCATGAGCTGGTGCGGTTCGCAAAATCTTCCGGCGCCGTCGTTCTCCTGGTCGGCCATGTCACCAAGGACGGGCAGATCGCCGGCCCGCGCGTGGTTGAACATATGGTTGACGCGGTGATGTATTTTGAAAGCGAACAGGGCCGCGACTTCCGGATTTTGCGGGCGGTGAAAAACCGTTTCGGCGCGGCCCATGAAATCGGCGTTTTTGAAATGACCTCAAAGGGCCTTGCTGAAGTCGCCAACCCGTCGGAGCTGTTTTTATCGACCAATGAGGAACCGGCGTCGGGCGCGGCTGTTTTCGCCGGCATTGAAGGCACGCGGCCGGTGCTGGTGGAAATCCAGGCGCTGGTCTCGCCTTCTTCCCTCGCCTCGCCACGCCGCGCCGTGGTCGGCTGGGACAGCGCCCGATTGTCGATGTTGCTGGCGGTGCTCGATACCCGCGCCGACCTCGATTTTGGCCGCCATGACGTATTTCTGAATGTCGCCGGTGGATTGCGCATTGCAGAACCGGCCGCTGACCTCGCGGCGGCGGCGGCTTTGTGTTCGTCTCTTTTTGATACGCCGCTGGCGCCCGGCAGGGTTGTGTTTGGCGAGGTTGCGCTCTCCGGCGCGGTGCGTCCCGTCAACCAGACCGAGGCGCGCCTTAAAGAAGCCAAAAAGCTAGGCTTTATGGGCGCGCTGGCGCCTGCCGGTGCAGCCAGCGACGCCTTGCACCTCACCCAGGCCGCCAAATTAAGCGACCTTGTTGCCTGGGTGCGCGCGCAAGCTTAACTGTTGAGCTGCGGTGCTATCGAGGGTATTGAAAATCTCTGGGGGATCAGCGACTCGCCCTATATGGGGCGGAGGAAACCGAGTTTCGTAATGTTCGATTTGCTTTTTGTGCTTGTCGTCGGCTTGTCTACGATTTTTGCGGCCATGCGCGGGGGCTTGCGTGAATTGGCAACGCTGCTGGCGCTGGCGATGGCTGCCGGCCTGACCTGGATGGTAGCGCCCGGCGCACTTGGCGCGATTGGCCTTGCGGACAGTTTTTTCGGAACCATCGCCGTTAGCGCGGTTCTTGTCGCGGTGTTTTTCGTCGTCGCGCATATCGTCCTCCATCTCGGTTTAAAACAGGTTCCGCTGGAAGGACGCGCGGCGCTGATTGACCGCCTCGCCGGCGGCGGCTTTGGCGCCTTTCGCGGCCTCGTCCTGGTTGGCCTCGGCTTCCTTGGCTATGGCTATTATCTCGACGAAGCGCGCCAGCCCGAAGAGGTGAAAACCGCCGTCACCCGGCCGATCGCCGCCGGCATGGCTGACTGGTTTGAAAGCTTCGCGCCGGAAGCGACACAAATTGACGCCGGCGGCGAACCGCAAGAAGAAGAGACCGAAGACGCCGACGCCGCGATTGACGGCTATGCCCGCGCCGACCGCAACGGGCTGGAAGAAATCGTCACCACTGTGACCACCACCGACCCGGCGCTAGTGCTGGAAGAGCCCGAGGCGGAAGCGACTGCCGAGGCCAAAGCGCTTGAAGACGAGATGGCCGACATTCTTCAGGAGAAAGAAGAATAATGACCCTGCCCGGCGACGCTACGCTGCCTTTACAAAACCGCATCGCCGATTTCCTAAAACTTGAAGCACCGCTCTATCATCGGCGCCACTCAGAGCTTGATGCGCTGCTGGGCGGCGCCAAGCTCAAAGAAGAATGCGGCGTGTTTGGCGTCATCGGCACGAAAGACGCCGCCGCGCTCACCGCGCTCGGCCTTCACGCTTTACAACATCGCGGCCAGGAAGCCGCCGGCATCGCCAGCTATGACGGCGAACGCTTTCATACCGAGCGTCATCTCGGTCTCGTCTGCGATGGTTTCTCCGATGCAAACACCCTCGGGCGGCTCAACGGCGACAGCGCCATCGGCCATACCCGTTATTCGACCCAAGGCGATATGGTGCTGCGCAATGTTCAACCGCTCTATGCCGATCTCGACCAGGCGGGCGTTGCGATTTCGCATAACGGCAATCTGACGAATTCGAAAACCCTGCGCGCCGACCTCGTGCGCCGCGGCTGTATCTTTCAGTCTACGTCGGATTCTGAAATCTTCCTGCAACTGACCGCGCGCTCGCAATATCTCTCCGTCACAGACAAGCTTATCGACTCTTTGAAACAAATCGAAGGCGGTTATGCGCTGGCTGTTTTGTCGCCGGAAGGGCTGATCGGCGTGCGCGACCCGGTCGGCATCCGCCCGCTGGTGCTCGGCAAGCTCGACGGCGCGCCGATCCTCGCCTCGGAGACTTGCGCCCTCGATATTATCGGCGCGGCGTTTGTTCGCGACATCAAACCGGGCGAGGTTGTCATCTGCCGCGCCGACGGGTCGGTTGAAAGCCGGCAGGTGTTTCCCGAACCGCCCAAAGCGCGGCCTTGCATCTTTGAGCTGATTTATTTTGCCAAGCCGAATTCGGTGGTTGACGGTCAAAGCGTTTACGAGTTGCGCAAGCGCCTCGGCGTGCAGCTTGCCAAGGAAGCGCCGTCGGACGCTGACCTCGTCTCGCCAATCCCCGATAGCGGCGTGCCCGCCGCCATCGGTTATGCACAAACAGCAAACCTTCCCTATGAAATGGCGCTGATCCGCTCGCATTTTATCGGCCGAACATTTATTGAGCCGGAACAAAAAATCAGGGAAGCTGGCGTTGCGCGCAAGCACTCGCCCAATCGTAAGCTGATCGAAGGCAAAAGCGTCGTCCTGATCGACGATTCCATCGTCCGCGGCACCACCTCACGCAAGATTGTGCAAATGCTGCGCGCCGCCGGCGCCGCGCGGGTGCATTTGCGCATCGCCTGCCCGCCGATCCAGCACCCCGATTTTTACGGCGTCAACACGCCGTCCTATGAGGAGCTTCTCGCGGTCGGCCGCGACGTTGAGGAGATGCGCCAGTTGATCGGCGTTGATACGCTGGCGTTCCTGTCGCTCGAAGGACTTTACCTGGCGCTGCGCAAGGGCCGCCGCGACGACGCCGCGCCGGCCTTCACCGACCATTGCTTCACCGGCGATTACCCAACCCGCCTTACCGACCGCGACGCGCAAGACCGCGACGCGATTGTAACGCAGCTGTCGTTCCTGGCGGAGACCAGTTAGCGCCACCGGTTTTGGTCACGCAGGCGCGCCAATCTTATCGCAATCGAACGGCCTGCAAAAATTCACAATGTCAAAGAGCCTGCCCGAACGCAGCGTGATTGCTACGAGCGTGAACGTCGCGAAGGGCCTATTCGGGTGTTGCGATGTTTGCGATTGCAAAGCCGATCGCCTGATGAATAAGGCCGCATGCCGACGCTGACTGAGACTATAAGGCCGCCGAAATACGTGAGGATAACTTTTCACCAAATATAGGTTTTATGGAAGACTACCCTCTCAGGGTTGTAAAATCGAAGAATCGATTCGTGTGAGGGTTGTGCGGATTGGAGACTAATATCTTCGTCATCCCGTGTGCCGCGCGGCCCTGCGCGCGAAGGCGCGCAAACAAAAACTCGACCGCCTTCGCGGTCGGGGTGACGCGCTGCTAGCACGGGATCGCTATCGGCAAAGCGGAGCCTGTAGCGACAGATCCCGTGTGTGCGAAGCAGCATAAAGATGCTGCTTCGCACACACGGGATGACGGCATTTGTCTGGCGGGCGCTACAGCCCCTTCAACCGCTCCAGTGCGGCTTTCAGCTTTTCGATCTGGGTCTCAAAATCCGCACGGCGCGTGTGCTGCTCTTCGACCACTTCTTTCGGCGCCCGCTCAACGAAGTTCTTGTTCGCCAGCTTCTTGTCGATGCCGGCGATTTCGCTGGCCGCTTTGGCTATTTCCTTGTCGAGGCGCGCGCCCTCGGCGTCGATATCGATGACCCCGGCGAGCGGCAGCGCGATGGTCGCCTCGCCATGAACGATTTGTACCGCCCCTTTGGGGGCGTCGGCCTTTTGAGAAATATCAGAAACTCGTGCAAGCCGGCAAATGAGTTTAGAGTTATCGTCCAGCCGAGCACTCGTGACCTTGCCGCTGCTGATTGAAACAAGCGGGATTTTTGCGCCCGCCGGGACATTCATTTCCTGACGGACGGAACGAATGGCGGTGATGAGATCGATCATCCAGTTCATTTCTTCAGCGGCAGCGGCGTTTTCCAAGCCCGCGTCGGGGTTCGGCCAGGGCGATGTAATCAGATCACCACGCGCCGCAAAGGCGCCCCATAATTCTTCGGAAATAAACGGCATGAACGGGTGCAGGAGTTTTAAAATCTGATCGAGCGCCCAAGCGGTGGTCGCGCGCGTTTCTGTCTTTGTCCTCTCGTCTTCACTTAAGAAAACTGGTTTTGCGATTTCGAGATACCAATCGCAGAAGACGTTCCAGGTAAACTTATAGATCACGCTGGCAGCATCATTAAACCGGAACGCTTCCAGCTCGCGCGTAACGTCCGCCGCACATTGATTGGCCTCATGAACAATCCATTGGTTAAAGCGCTGTTTGACCTTTGCTGGATTAAATTCCCTATCCGGACGGCATTCGTTCATCTCGCAGAACCGCGCCGCGTTCCACAGCTTGGTGCCGAAATTGCGATAGCCTTCGACGCGGGGCTCCGACAGGCGAATATTGCGCCCCTGGGCGGCTTGCGCCGCGAGCGTAAAGCGAAGCGCGTCGGCGCCGAATTTTTCGATCAGCACTAGCGGGTCAATGACGTTGCCCTTCGACTTCGACATCTTTTGCCCATGCTCATCGAGCACCAGCGCGTGAATATAGACCGTATGGAACGGAATCTGAGGCGCGTCTTTTTCATCCTTCATAAAATGAAGGCCCATCATCATCATCCGCGCGACCCAGAAGAAAATAATGTCGAACGCGGTGACAAGAACGCTGGTCGGATAATGCTTTTTCAATAAAGAAGTGTCTTTTCTTCCCCCATTAATGGGGGAAGTGGCCCGAAGGGCCGATGGGGGTTCTTGCGTACTGCTTACCCCCTCCGTCGGCTTCGCCGACACCTCCCCCGCAAGCGGGGGAGAAATAGTGGCGTCAGATTCTCCCTCCGGCCAGCCAAGCGTAGAGAACGGCCAAAGGGCGGAGGAGAACCAGGTGTCTAGGACGTCATCATCACGAATAAGTTCTATTGATGATAACTTCCCATCAGCGAGAGCCCATCTTCCATATTGCCGGCTACGAGGATCGAGCGTTGTCTGCTCCTGAACGGTTACCGCGTCGATTCCATATTCTTTCTGGGCTAGTTTGATCGCCTCTTCTTCTGATTCAGCAACAAAAATATCATCATCTTTCCCATACCAGGCCGGTATCCGGTGGCCCCACCACAGCTGACGCGAAACGCACCACGGCTCGATGTTGCGCATCCACTGAAAATAAGTCTTGGCCCAGTTCTCCGGCACGAACTTGGTCTTGCCGCTCTCCACTGCTTCGATGGCCGGTTTGGCCAGTGTCTTCGCGTCAACATACCATTGGTCGGTGAGCATCGGCTCGATGACGACGCCGGAGCGGTCGCCAAACGGCTGCATGATCTTTTTGCCTTCGACCTTGATGAGATTTCCCTCCGCATCAATGTCGGCGACGATCGCCTTACGCGCTTCGAACCGGTCGAGCCCTTGATATTTCTCCGGTACGAAATCCTCGTGGACCATGCGGCCTTTGCTATCCATCAGGATATACATCGGGATGTCGTTGCGCTTGGCGACCTGATAATCGTTGAAGTCATGAGCGCCGGTGATCTTCACCGCGCCGGAGCCAAAGTCCGGGTCCGGATAATCGTCGGTGATGATCGGGATCGGGCGCTTGGCCAGCGGCAAGATACAATTCTTGCCGACAATCGGCGCATAGCGCTTGTCGGACGGGTGCACCGCCACCGCGCCGTCGCCGAGCATGGTCTCGGGCCGCGTCGTGGCGATCGAAATATAGTCCCGGGTCTCCCATTCGGTCGGATTGCCCTCCTCGTCATGGGCGATCGGGAACTCGTAAGTCTCGCCGTTCTCCAGAGGGTATTTGAAATGCCAGAAATGCCCGTCGACCTCGGTGTTCTCAACTTCCAGATCAGAGATCGCGGTTTCAAATTTCGGGTCCCAGTTGACCAGGCGCTTGTCGCGATAGATCAGGCCTTGTTTGTGAAGCTCGACAAAGACCTTGATCACCGCCTTGACCATCTGGTCGTCGGGATCGTGCGGATCGCCCATGGTGAAGCGCTCGCGGCTCCAGTCGCATGACGCGCCGAGGCGCTTTAGCTGATTGAGGATGGTCCCGCCGCTCTCTTCTTTCCACTGCCAGACGCGCTCGACGAATTTCTCGCGGCCCAAATCCTTGCGCGGCGTCTCCTGGTTTTCCATGAGCTGGCGCTCGACCACCATTTGCGTGGCGATCCCCGCATGGTCCATGCCCGGCTGCCACAAGACGGATTTCCCGCGCATGCGCTCAAACCGCACGAGGATATCCTGCAGCGTGTCGTTGAGGGCGTGGCCCATATGCAGCGACCCGGTGACGTTGGGCGGCGGAATGACGATGGTATAGGGCTCTGCACCGGGCGCGTCGGAGGGCTTAAACGCGCCGCCGTCTTCCCACCGGGCGTAAATCCGCGCTTCGGCGTCCAGGAAATTGAAATTCTTGTCGAGCATGGAGCTTGCGCTCTCCGTTTGTTGCGATTGCGAAAAGCCGGTTTAAGCTGCAAGAGCTGATTGCTCAACAGCCGCATTCACGCAAAATAAAAGCCGGCCTAGAGAAAGGCCGGCTTTTAAATAAAACTGTTGGCCTGGAGGTCAGCGACGGCGGCGCGCCACCCGCTGGACTTCCTCTTCGACCTTTTCCTCGACAATCGTCGGCAAATTGGCGTCGAGCCATTCCTTGACCATCGGCTTCAACATCGCAACGACGATGTCTTCAAGCGTTCGTCCGCCGCCGTCCGTTACCCGGACGGTCTCCGACAGGGACATGAACGCACTTGAAGCAGCGTCCGCTGAGGCGGTTCCGAGGATCGCCTCGCCAGCGTCTTCACCCATAGCTGCGGCCACATTTTTTGTAATCATTTCAATATCTTCCGTTTCCAGATGCGCGCGCGCGGGATCTTCTGCACGAGGCTCTCGGGGCGCCGGTGGGGTCTCGGCGGGGGGTGGTGAATGCGATTCCGGGGCCGGTTGCGCCAGCTTTTCAACCAAAGCAGGCTTGGAAGGCTCAGACGCCGGTACGGACGTTGCCGCGGGCGTAGTTTGGGCCGGCTCCGCCTCGTCGTCAGAGATAATCCGGCGGATCGACGCCAGGATCTCCTCCATGCTTGGTTCCGGTTGCGAATTGTCCATCAATAAAGGCGTCCTCTTAGACGTCGTATGGCTTATATATGCCAGCTTACACATACCAGCTTATACATAGATGAGCCGAGCGCTCTCAATGTCCTGTTTTCAAGCGCTTCGCCTTAGTTATCAAGACCTTCCTTACTCAAAGATTAACGCCGCAACGATTCCAGCAGCGCCTCGCCGGTCTCCATATCGACGCTCAGCTTAGCAATGCCGACCGCTTCCGGCGTCAACAGACCGATGGCCGCCAAAAGCGCATAAGCGGCGGTCTGTGCGTCGCGTTGTGCGCGCGCCAGCGTCACTTCGGAATTTAGAAGTTCCTGCTCCGCATTGAGCGTATCGAGCGTCGTTCGCGTGCCGAGGAGAGCCTCTTGCCGCACACCCTTCAACGCCAGTTTGTTAGCTCGGACCGCCGCTTCGGCGGATTTAATGACCGCGCGCGCGACGGTGAGTTGTTGCCAGGCGGCGGTGACCGTTTCGGTCACCTGGCGTTCGGCTTCGTCTACGCGCGCGCGGTCGCTTGCATGCAGCGCTTTTGCCTCGCGGATGCGGGAATAGTTATCGCCGCCAAAAAACAGCGGGATAGATGCGCGCGCGCCATAGGCAAATTGCTCATCGCGGCTGACGAAGCTGCTTGGCTGGTCCGCATACTGATAGCTTGCGGTCAGTGACACAGTCGGCAGCAGCGCGCCTTTGGCGATCTTTACCTGACGCCGCGAGATTTCGCTTTGCTCGCGCGCCATAATCAAGGGCGGTGCAAATTCAGCCGCGATGACCTGGGCGTCGCCAATCGTTTCCGGCAATTGCGGAAGCCCCTCGACGGGTTCAAGGTCGCCGGGCAGCTGGCCGACAAGGCGCGCATAGGCGGCTCTGGAAATCGCCAGATTTCCTTGCGCATTGCTCATATCCGCACGCGCCGCGGCGAGCCGCGCATCGGCCTGGGCGACATCGGTGAGCGTGATTTCACCGACATCAAACCGCGCCTGCGCCATTTCCTGTTGGCGCAACAACACGGTAACATTGGCGTTGTTGAGTTCATAGATCGCGATGTTGAGCTGGACGTCGAAATAAACGCCGGCGACATCGCGCAAGACTTGTTGTTCAACCGAGGCCAGTTGCGCGCCGCCGGCGCGGATGCGCGCGCCCGCCTGTTTGATGGCGTTGAAATTACGCAAACCCGTAAAGACGCGTTGTTCGGCTTCAAGATTCGCCGTCAAAGGATTGAACTGGGTGTCGCGCTGCACGGGCTGGCCGCTGAAATTCGACACTTGTTTGGAATCGACTTTGGAATAGCTGCCATTGGCCGAAATTTGCGGCAGCGCTGCTGAAATCGCCTGCGCCCGCGTTTCCTTGGTCGCCCTCAGCCTGGCGCGCTCGGCGCGGATGGTAGGATTTGTCTGAAACGCCAGCGAAAGCGCGTCCTGAAGCGTATCGGCCCGCGCAGGCGCGGCGAGCAAGCCTAAACACACGCTGGCAAGTAGGGATAAAATGGCGGCGCGCAAAGATTTACCTCCGTCAATCGGACAACCCGCAAGTTCCTGGCAAAACCTGCCCGAACCTACCAAAGATCATCACTGATCTTGGTTAAGGATTGTTATTGTTTGCACAGTTTCAATAGGCTTTAGCAGCCAAGGGAGGACTTTTTCAGCGCGGTCAGGGTTTTATCTCAAAATACAAATGAATTTGGCTGGTCAAACCCTGGGATCACCGCGCTGGTCGCAGCGTCAAAGAACTCAGTGAAGGCGATAGCCTCGCCGCTGCGCCGATAGACACCGCCGCGCGAGACGTCGTCTTTGCGCAGGATTGTCGCCAGCCGGCCGCCGTCTTTCAGTTGCGCCAGCAAAGCATCGGGATATTTTTCGATAGCCCCGCCAACAAAGATTAAATCGAACGGTCCCTGATCAGGCGCTCCGGCCCACGGATCGGCGGTAATGACCGCGGCGTTGGAAAATCCGAGCGTGGTGAGGTTTTCCTGCGCCGCGCCCGCCAGCGCCGCATCGCTTTCAAGCGCGACCACCATCTCAACCAGCTGCGCAAGCACGGCTGTAGAATAGCCGCTGCCACAGACGGCGTTGAGGACAATGTCGCCGGGATGCGGCTCAGCGGCGGCGACAAGCTTGGCGAAATCACGCGCCCGCAACAGCGCCCGCCCGGGCGCATAGGCAATCTCGCGCTCGACATAAGCCTGGTCGCGCAATTCGACCGGCAAAAACACTTCGCGCGGGATCTCTTCCATCGCCGTCTGGATGCGCAGATCGGTCACGTCGTTGGGCCGGACCTGACTGTCCACCATATGCCGCCGCGCCGCCTGATAATCCATCATGTCCTCAATGCTGAGACTTCAAAATGCATCTAACAGGAACCTGCCGTAATGGATAGCATTTCCAGAAAAATTCAAACCCGACAGTTACAGGGCTGGGCGCTGGCAATATCTGCGCCCGCTTGCGATATCGGCTGTGACTTATAGTCAGTTGATATCATTGTGAGTTTGCAAGCGACATTACCACCAGAGCCATCGCGCCGGCGACCCGGCCAAATCGCCCAGCGCTGGCGCGCCTTTATTGTCGCCGGTTCCCCGGCCGTAGAAACATCCGTCGCGCTCGGTAAATCTAAAGGGGTCGAGCGACCAGTCTTCTTTCAGGGCGTCAACCACATCAAGATGCGCCATCAACTGGCTAGGTTTATTGCAGGCCAGTCAGGTATAATCTTGCGAGGAAATAATTGCTGATTTCCATGTCTTCGAAAAGCAAAACTATAGGCGAGAGCGCCGTTTTGTCGTCTCGCAACAAAGGGCCATGCTCCCAGCCTATTTGATGTTGCCGGCCAACATCGGCAGCAACGCCAGGGGCGTAAATATCACCCCGAACAAGGCGCCGTAGACGCCTTTTATCCAGATAAAATTCTCCGGCGACAATTGGGCGGTTCCGGTCGCCCAAAACAATCCCAAGATAACCGGTGCGACGATGACCATGCCGCCCAGCCCCATCACCCCGCCGCGCAGGAAGGTATTTTGCGGCAGCAGACCAAGCGGCGCCGGGAGGCTGGCTGCCGCAATATTGGGCATGCCGCCTTTACGAATGCGCCCGCGCAAGAGAGGGGTTACGATAAGTGTCAACAAAAGTCCGATTAAAAAAGCGGTCGCCAATACATCGATGACGATGCCGCCCGCCCCCGAAAACGGCACATGGTCAACGCCGCGCACAATAAGCCAGCCAAACAAAACACCGAACGCGCCATTGATAAGCGCCGATACAATAATTTCTGTGGTCATAAATTTCTGCAAAGACAGGCTTGCAGAAACCGCCTCCGGACTAGCTTGTTTATCTGTCATGGTGTTGTCACTCCTTGTCTAAGGCTTGTTACACCCATTCTGCGGCGAAGGGTGGTTTTTATCATTCCCCGCCATCATTCCCCACTGACCCCGGCGATTGGCGCCATAAGATGATCGCCCGAGCGCAGCGTCGCGATCACCGCCGCCGCCATGCCCGACGAGAACACAAGCGCACCCGCCCCGTTCTCAATCGCGCTTAGCGCCGCTTCTACCTGACGGAAATTTACACTGTCATCGCGCCGATATTCGCCGCTCTGCCCAAGCTGATAGGACGCATCGCGCAAGTAAGTCGTGGTCATTTCTATCGGCGGAATAACGCTCGCGCTTTTGGGCGATGCATCATGAGCGAAAACACCGCGCGCTTGCGCCAACAGCGCCAGCATATCAGGGTTTTAAGGCCGGACTTTTTCATGGGTAATCTTTTTATGGATATGGCATCAAGCGAAAAGTGTGCAACGGTTTTCGCGTCGCGTGATGCGACCACGAAAAGACTATAGCAAAACACAATGATTCATAGTTAATGCATTTTGCTATAGTCGCGCAAAAACTATAACCTATCGGCCTATCACAGCCAACTTTGGTCCGCCAAGGGGTGATTATGGGTGGCCGTATTTACTCCGGCCTGATTTGATAGAAACTTACCGGAGCGTCAGCCGCGGCAACCTGCAATCCCTGCCGCCGGTATGACGCTGCGCATACCGGCCGGGCTATCAATCGTAATCAATCCCTGTTTGAGATAGCTGCCGCCGTCAAAACCCTGGCCGAACGACACCGATACCTTCATCACTGATCCATCAGCCGTGTGGAACTCCTGATTTTGATGAACGCCAAAACCTCCCGGCCCTGATGCGCCAACAAGCGTCATTTTTTCAGGCGACCCGTAATGCATGACATCCGCCTTGCCGCCTGAAATGAATTGAAAGATCGGCTGCGGCCTATCTTCATCAAGCGTCCACAAAAGCATCCCGCATTCTCCAGCCGATATCTGAGCCTTGCCTATTGCGCTCAACGCAACGCCGCGCGCCGTCTTTTCTACCCCGGAGGCCACGGCCAAATTGCTTTGTCCCGCCACGTTGGGATAGCTCACGCAGGCGCAAAGCGTAAGTGCCGATAAAATAATGGTCCCATAAGATTTCATCAATCTGCTCCCTGACAAACACCATGCCTTGCAGCGCTGGTGTGATGTTAATTTCTTCCGAATATAATTTGAGCCCGAACCAACGGCCCGCTCGCGTTCTCTCGAATTATATCTACGCTTTGCATCGTGATGGCATAGCGGACATCAAGCTGTTGCAGCCATTGAAACAAAGCGCCTGGATCTATTGCATCAACGCTTGCTTCAACATTTCCATCGCTGCGTTGATTGACGAAATTTAGCGAAACGCCGCTGGCGCGCGCCGATGGATTCAATGTGCTGCGAATTGGCGAGAGTTCGTCTCTGTCGCCTGAGCTTGATGTCATTCCTGCAGCTTTGGCTGTTGCTTGCGTGACTAAATTGTAGGTTTCTTCTGCGTATGAAACGCGTTGGCCAACGTCTGCGCGCCACTGGCCAAGCGGAGATACAATAAGGGTGTAGACTGCCCCGGCTGCAAACAGTGAGCAGGCGACGATCAATAATATGCGTTCGCGTCTTGAACGGCTTGTCCAAATTTCTTTCATTGTGCACTCACTGTCATATCACCGACCCATAGATTACCTGAGCGCCGATACCCGCCCGCATCCTCGGCGCGAACGCCGCGGGACAAAAGTGTTATCTCTAGCGCTTCGATATTGGAATCATCAGCGCTTTTAAGGCTGGCGACCAACTGGCCGCGCATGGCGTCGTAACGCAGGCGATCAATTTGAACTTCCGACGTCTCGCCGAGCGCGTCGTTGAACACTGCCGATAGCCGCAAAAAGCCAATGTCGTTATTTCTTGATAAAATTCCTACCGCATGGGCTCGAATATCGCCGCCTTGCGCTTGCGGAAAATATTGCTCATGCAGGGAAGCTGCGCGTTGTTCGTAAGTTTCCGCAGTTTTCATATCGCGAACCCCTTGCGCAACGAACAGAACGAGCGAGCAAGCCGCGGCGGCTGCAGTCATCTTTGCCGCGCGCCGCCAAACCAATGCGCCGTCCCGCCAACTCTTGTTATCTTTGAACTCCCCGCACAAGAAATTTGGAGACGCGCGTCCATCCAGACCAAGCGCGTATTGCGCAAAGACTTCCTGGCTATCCAGCGGGCAAACGTCTTCGGGGGTCAAGCCGCTAGCGGCGGCGACTTCATTAAATATGCCGAAAGCCTCCACCATAGGCCGAGCGTGATTTTCCAATAGCGGCGGCAAAAGATGCGCCGCCAAGCCATTGCCAGCACCAAAACCCTGGCTTCCAATCGAGGCGACAATGCGATCCTCACCGAAAAAGATTGCAGCCTTTCCTTGGGTCGCTGGCAAACACAAAAAATCTGCGGTCATGAAATCCAGCGCAATCTCTGCGTCCTGAAACACGCTTATCCAGTTGCGAACCAGCGATTTCTTGACCGCAAGCGCAACACGTTCACCGCCGATCATCGCGGCGATGATGTGCAAATCTTGGACCGCCTCGCCCAACTCATCGTCGAGGAGATAGTCCATCGCCGCTTTCAGCTTCGCCGCGTTTTGAGGCGGCGCCGCCATTGCGCGCACCGCCAATTGTTCGCCCGGCAAAATCGCAATGACGCGGTCTGTTTCGGCTATGTCCTTTGCTAGAAGCGAAAGCTCATCGGCGCCGTCCAGCCGCCCACGGCTAATCGGAGTGCGTCCGGCGAGCCTGGCCCATCCGATTGCATCACTCGGCGTCTGCCCAAGCAGAAATATAAATCGCTCGTTCATAGAAATTCTCCAAACCGGCGCGACAGGATGCTGGCTTGCCCGTTATCGTTTATTGCAACAGCCGTCGACAGATAAAACTGCGCGCCATCAAGGCTGAGTTTTGCTTGCAGGTTAAAAAAATCAGACGTTAATGAAATCCGCTTGCGAATATCTTTCGTTGAAGCATCCGTTCTGGATTCCACAGCGTTCAAAAAACCTTGTTTCGTTCTAAAACCATCAGCTGGCCGCGCTTCGATAATATTAAGCGCATCGATTGTGGAGATTTTGCCCCTCAACAGGGAAACCAACAGCGGCGCATGGCCCGGCTCTAGCAAATTAACATTCATGCGCGGCGGCGCATCCGGCGCCACGGCGCAAATAAAAGGCCGCAACAGGCCAAAGGTCTCTTTTGAAACACCCTTCATCGCCCGTATTTCACTAATATCGGTGATCGGGACGCCGCTGGTGCGATAAGGTAGAGGAAGCGCGGTATACAAACCATCTTCGGCGCCGCCAAGTTCTGTTCGTTGATCGCTATCTATCCAATCTACAATCACCGAGGCGATTTCTATAGCTTTGCCCTTACGCACATTTAAAGCTTCGGCGAGCGCCATGAATTCAGCTTTGGCATCGCGGTTTAATGTCGTTGCGCCATTGGCGCCCGCGCGCACCAGGCTATTGACGTTAAAACAGCCTGTATGGTCCGAAACTCTGATTTCACTCATACCATCCGTGAGAGGAACATCAAAAATATTAGACAATAGCGGGCTTTGCAGCGTCATGCGTCCATCGCTGGCTTCAACCGCCGCCTCAATGGCTGCAACGCCGTAAGCTTCAGCACCAACCGCAAGCCAAAACAATTCGTGTCGCGTGTTTGCATTGCGCCCACGTTGCGCGGCAAGCGCTGTATATTGGGCAAGCGACAACACGATGAAGGAGAGTGTTGCAACCAACATCAAAACGATCACCAGCGCCGCTCCCTTTTGACGCGTTCGATGTGCCCCATGTTTATCCATTGTCTCGCCCGCCGTTTTGGATATCGCCAATCCAGAATAACTGCCGCAGCGCGCCATAACGCTCCGTCTCCATCGTAATTTCCACGGCGCGGGGAATGTTCATTTCGCCGCCATCGACAGGCCAAAGCTGAACCCATTCCAGCCGGCCGGATGTCTCGCCGAGCAAAAATACGGCATCAACATCCATCAGTTCAGATAACAAAACCCGGTTAGCGGCGGGTTGGCCGCGCGCATCATCGAGATAGGGCCGCGTACGCCGGACGAGCGTGTTATCCGTCACGACATATTCTACATATTGTAAAGACGAACGCGGCGCCGCCCATGCCGGATTTTTCCAACCCTTGCGGACAAAACCCATAAGCTGGGTTTCATCAGAGCTGACATTATTGGCCAACGCATCGCCGCCTTGAAAGGCTGGCCCCATGGGCACACCAAACTCATCGCGCACCGAACGTATCGTGACTTGCGCCAAATCGTCCTGTATGATCGCGCGCGCCGTTTCCATTGCGCTCAATCGTGCGTCCGCGGCGCCGATCGGGTCGCGCGCATCAATGCTGAGGCGCAACACATAAACAGCAACGGAAGATAGCGTTGCAAAAATCAGCAACGCGATCAGCAGCTCTGGAAGCGAAAACCCTTTCTGTGCATTGCGGCTCACCGTACACCTCCCGCCAAAGTCGAAACGCGCGTGAGAACCTGCGTGCTATCGCCAAGGGACACCGCTATCTCGATCCGGTAAAGACCATCAACGCCAATTCTGGCTATTGTTTTTGCAGTTTTCCAGGCGCGTCCGCCGAGTTCAACTTCATCCTGCCCGAAACCTTCCTCAAGCGCGGATTGCCTGGCTAGCGTTAAAACCATGGCGTTATCGGCGACAATGCGCGCCAGCAAACGCTCTTCGGACGCAACGATAATTTGCGCACTTTGCCCGGTCATCACCAGAACCGAGGCGGCGAGCGTTGCAAGGATCGCCATAGCGACCAAAACCTCAATCAATGTCATGCCTTTTTGGCGGCGTCTGGTCATTTTGCTCGCCTGTCTATGGCGACATTGCCAAACTCATCCAACGAAACGCAGACCGGCGCGCCGGCGCCAAACGCCACCGAAATTGGCGTTATCGGGCCGATTGGGTCGATGATAATTTGATAGAGATCTGAACGTTTCACAGCTCCGCCGTTCAGTATTCGCTCATTTTCAATAAATGCATCGACGTCCCCAAGATTTACCTGCACAGAAGATGTGAAACGTCTGCCGGATAAAGACAGCGGGTCTGTTTCTTGCCAGCGCCCGTTCTCGTAGCGATAAAATTGATACGCATCGGCATTAATATCCAAGCGCAATGCGCTCCCCGATAAAGTCGCGGTCTCCACGGCCATTTGCAGTCGCGCGGCGAGCCGCTCCGCGTCGTCAAGTGCTTCGCTACGGCGCGGCGGCGCGTTCAAGCTGACAATGCTAGCCCCGAAGGCGAGAATCGCCAGTGACAACAGCATTTCTATAAGCGAAAACCCTGTACTGGCGGCGCGCTTTGTTATGAAAGGCTTTAGTTCCAATTGCCGATATCCGCGTTTAAGCCTTCACCGCCCGCTTCTCCGTCAGCGCCGAAAGAATAAATATCAACAACGCTAACTTCGCCAGGATAGCGATACTGGTAAGGCGCACCCCATGGATCTAGCGGCGCGCCGCCGCGGAGATATCCGCCCGGACGATATCGCTCAGCGCGGGCGGCGCCTGCCGGCAATGTCGCTAGCGCAGCAAGGCCTTGGCTCATTGTCGGATAACTAATCATATCGAGGCGGTACTGATCGAGCGCGCTTTCAATGACGTTGATGTCAATTTCCACCTTGCGCACCGCCGCGCGATCGCGCTCGGGCAAAACATTGACGACGACGATTGCAGAAATGAAGGCGAGAATTGCCAACACCACAAGCAATTCAACGAGCGTTACGCCCTTCTGCGTTTTTTTTGCGTTTTTTCGCAACCTCAACATCTCTGTCACCATGGTCCTGTTCAAAATTTAACCCGCCGCAAGGCTGTTTAATCGCAATATTGGCAACATGATCGAGACAACGATGACCAATATGACGCCGCCCATTGCGACGATGATTGCAGGTTCCAGCAAACGCAGCGCCAACACTGATGCTGCATCAAATTCGTCTTCAAGTTGAAGCGCCACCTTGTCGAGCATGGCCGGCATGGCGCCCGCATGTTCTCCGGCGGCAATCATCGGCGCCATCATCGCCGGCAGACCGCTGACGCGCTTTAACGCAGACGACAAAGCCGCGCCTTCACGCACCGAATTATTTGCCGTGTAAAGACTTTCGCGTATATGGCTGTTCGAAACTGTTCGCGAAGCGCTGTCGAGACTGTCGAGCAAGGGCGCGCCGCCTGCAAAAAGAGTAGACAGCGTGCGGGCAAAACGCGCCGCGTCCAGCCCTCTTGCGAGCCTGCCGATAATCGGAAATTTGAGCATCTGCCGGTCAAATCTGAGCTTGAACGCGGGCGCCTTTAAGGCTCGCCAAAGGCCGAGCCCGGCAGCAATGCCGCTTAACAAAATAATCAGCCCATATGTGCTCAGAAAATTGGAAACCGCCATCACCGCCTGCGTAATCGCTGGCAACGTCGCGCCGAAGGTGTCAAATTGTTCAACGATTTTCGGCACCACTTGCGTCATCAGCGCGGTCACAACCGCGCCCGCAATTACGATCAGCGCCGCCGGATAGATAATCGCTCCAAGCGCTTTGCCACGCATGGACCGGTCTTTTTCCAACATCGTGGCGAGGCGATCCATAACCCCGCCAAGATCGCCCGCAGTCTCGCCAGCCGAAATGACGGCGCGATAGAGCGCGGGAAAAGACCGCGGATGTTCGCTCAGCGCATCGGCGATGCGCCAACCTTCCATCACCCGCTCACGCACCGCCAGCATGCGCTTGCGCGTATGCGGTTTTTCCGCCTGGAGCGCGACAATGCTTAAAGCCTCCTCAAGCGGCAGCGCGGCGCCGACCAATGCAGCTAGCTGTCGGGTCACCGCCGCCAGGTCGCTGCTGGAGATCTTTTTCGTGGGCTTGCCGCGCGTAGCTGCAATATTGTCTTCACTCGGAGAAGAAATTTTGACAGGCGTCATCGACAACCGGCGCAGCTCCTGTCGCGCCAGGCGCGCCGTGTCGGCCGTCACCATTCCGCGACGCGTGCGCCCGGACACTTCAAGCGCTTCATACTCAAAGGATGGCATCTTCATCCTCCTGACGCACCACACGCATCACCTCTTCAATGGATGTCAAACCATTGTGGACATGGCGAAAGCCGCACGCCATGAGCGTGTCGGCGTCGCGAAAAGCAACATCGGCCAAAGCCTGTTCGCTGGCATTGTCATGAATGAGCGCTTTGAGTTCATCGTTAATCACCATCAGCTCGTAAACGCCGATGCGGCCCTCATAACCGGTTTGCCCGCAACGCCCGCAACCTTTCGGGCGGTGCACAAACAACGGCGTATTTTCGTCCGTACCCATTATTTTCTTTTCCGTCGCCGTCGCCTCATTGATCTGTTTGCAACTTGGGCACAAACGACGCACAAGCCGCTGCGCCAACACGCCGACAACCGTTGACGACAGCAAAAAAGGCTCGACGCCCATGTCACGCAACCGGGTCATGGCGCCGACGGCGGAATTTGTGTGCACGGTTGACAGGACCAGGTGACCGGTAAGCGCCGCCTGAATGGCAATTTCAGCCGTCTCGCCATCGCGAATTTCACCGACCATGACAATGTCGGGGTCTTGGCGCAAAATCGCGCGCAGCCCGGAAGAAAATGTCATCCCGACCTTTGGATTGAGTTGCGTCTGGCCGACGCCGTCAATGCCATATTCGACCGGGTCTTCAACGGTTAAAATATTCCGCGACGGCTCATTCAACAGATTTAACGCGCCATAAAGCGTCGTCGTTTTGCCGGACCCCGTAGGCCCGGTCACCAGAACAATTCCGTTGGGCCGTTGCAACACTTTGTTAAACCGCCGTGACGTCTTTTGCGGCATCCCGAGACTATCCAAATCAAGCCGTGCTTCTTCCTTGTCGAGAATACGCAAGACAATTCGCTCGCCAAAGCGCGCCGGCAAAGTTGAAACGCGCACATCAACCGACTTGGCGCCGAGCGCCAGAGATATACGCCCATCCTGCGGCAGGCGTTTTTCCGCGATATCAAGACGCGCCATAACCTTAACGCGCGATGTCAACATCGGCGTCATGCGCGCCGGTAAGGAAAGAACTTCGCGTAGAACACCGTCAATTCGAAGGCGCACCAACAATGCGGTTTCATAAGGCTCAATGTGAATATCCGACGCCTTCAGCTTTACCGCTTCGGCTATAATGGCGTTGATTAGCTTGATGACGGGCGCATCGTCCTGAGCTTCAAGAATATCTTCCGTCCGCGGCAGGCCTTCCGCCAAAGACGCAAGGTCGCTCTCAACCTCGCCTTGTAAAAAGGCGTCCGCGTCAATGCTCGCCACCGCATAGATTTCTGAAAGCCGGCGTTCAAACGCATCAAGCGGCATCTCATCGACGGTGATTGGCGCATCAACGATGCGCCGCGCTTCAAGCAACGCCCAGGGATTCGGCGCACCCCGCGCGCCTATCACCACCGGACGCACCGCCGCATCAAGGACGACAAGTCCACGCTCTTTGGCAAACGCATAGGTCAGCCGCGGCGATATTACAGCTGCTTGGCTCATTGCAGAATGTCATCCGATGCGGCAGCGCCCGTGGCTTGCTCAATGAGGCGCTCAAGCCCTGACGTTGCATTGCCTGACGACAGGATTTCGCGGGCGCGAATATAGTTCATCTTTTTTTGCGTCGCCGCTTTCGCAGTGTCGCGATCGCGCAAAATTGTCGGCCGGATGAACACCATCAGGTTGCGGCGATTGCTGCCCTTCGCGCTTGTCTTGAACAGATTTCCGGCAACAGGTATATCGCCCAGCAAAGGCACTTTGTTTTCAGTGTTGAAGCTTTGCTCATCAATCAAACCGCCAATCACCAAAATTTCTCCATCGTCAATGAGTGCTGTGGTCGAAATTTCGCGTTTGTTGGTGATGAGGTCCGTCGATGTGGAAATTATCTGACTGCTGATGCTTGACGTTTCCTGGCGAATTTCCAGCTTGACCGTACCGCCTTCATTGATCTGCGGCGTGACCTCCAAAATAACGCCGACTTGCTCGCGAGAGACGGTTCGAAATGCATTGGAGAAATCATCGCCAACCGCCTCGCCGGTGGTAATGGGAATTTCCTGCCCGACCGAAAGCGTCGCCAGTTGATTGTCCAACGTCACGACCGACGGCGTCGACAAAACCTTGGATGTATTGTCTTGCTTTATGGCTGTTAGAATGGCGCCAAACAGCGTTCCGTTGCTTGTTTGACCGGCTCCGCCCAACGCAAAGCCGTTGACGCCTAACAGGGAAGCCACTGCCGCATCGGCAAGCGAGCCGGCCGCGTCGTTGATGACGGAATCTCCATCGCGATCATCGAGAATCGCAGCCCCCGCTGCGGCAAGAATATTCGGCCTCGCGCTGGCAAAGTTGGTCGTTGAAAATGGAACCTGGCTGCCTTCGCTGCCGGAAATGAAATACTGAATTCCAAGTTCGCGCGCAGTGTCGTCTGAGACTTCAACGATGATCGCCTCTACGAGAACCTGCGCACGACGCACATCAAGCTGTGCAACGACATTCTTCAGCGTTCGCTGAATATTTGCGTCGCCGCTGACGATGACGGAGTTTGTCGGCGTGTGGAAAGAGATCGCAGCGCGCCCTTGGCGGCGCTCGCCATCATTTTCCTGCGCGCTTGCCACCTCGCGCAACAGCACAGCCATCTCCTCAGCGTCTGAATGATTAAGAGCGATAACCAACAAATCAGATTTCGTCTCACCGACCCGGTCAAGTTCCGCCACCACACCGGCAAGGCGGTCCAATATTGCCGGCTCGCCTCTGATCAGGATGCTGTTGGAGGCGCCGGCGGGAACGATGCTGACCTCTGACGCGCTTCCGCCATCTTCGGAAATTTCTTGCGCAAGTTCGTTCAAAATTTGCGCCACTTCAGCGGCGGAAGCAAATTCAAGCGGTATCGTTCGATAAACGGATGTATCGCGATCAATCCGCTGCAACACTTTTTGAAGACGTATGATATTTTCAGCCGTATCAACAAGAATAACGGCGTTGCCGCTTCGCACCGGCGCGACGACGCCGCGCTCGCTGACAATTTGAGCAAGGTTTGCCGCCGCTTCGCGCGCATCGACATATTGCAATCGAACGATTTGCGTCACGAAGTCGCCGCGATTGCCTTCGCCTAAAGGCCCGCCTACGCGGGCGCCTTCTTGTACCGGAATAATGCGATAATTGTTACCGCGAATTGGCGCCGCGGTGTAACCGATAGCGCCCAAGGCTGCTTGAAACAGCTCCCAAGCTTCGGTTGCGCATAATTGCGTATCGGGCCCGGACTTAATGCTCACCCGCCCTTGCACGGTTTGATCGAGCACGAACTTACGGCCGGTGCGCAGCGCGATTTCGTCGATCACTTCGCGAACATCAACGTCTTCAAGGTTCAGCGCCTGGCCGCAATTTTCCTGCGCCATAACGGGGCTCGCAAAGAAGCAACATAGCGCTGCTACAAACGGTAAAACGGTGTTTTTACTAAGTGTCATCTTCATCCATATCCTTGCCAGCCTGCTGCGTTCCAAGATTAGCGTCGGGTGAAATCGGCGCGCCGTTGGGGTTGGCGCCAAAACGGGATGATTTTTTCTTTTTCCGGTTTGTGTAAATCGTCGGTATGGGGATTTTCTCACCCAATACCCGCTCATCACCACGCGCCAATCCCATTGCAGCTAATTTCTGTGGGTTTTGGCCTGGATTGAGGGGAAAGTTAGCGCTCTTCGGGCCTGCATCGCCCGGCGATAGTTTCAATTTCACATCTGTTTCAGACGCGATGGCGGTATTTTCAATTGACGCGCCGCCCTTGCCGGTCGTCGGCGCTTTCTTATTCTTTATCCAGATCGATTCAACAAAACCGTCTCGAACAATAGCAACCCAGTTATTGTGAACCTCTTCAAGCGTCACGCCATCGGCGATTTTATCGCCAATGCGGTATCGCTTCTGCGCAAGCGCGTCCTGGCCGATGAAAGCAATGCCTCCGGCGGACCCGGTCCATGTTCCATAAAGCGTCAGATCAAGAGACGTTTGCGTTATCAGCGCGGTTGAAGAGTTTTCAGCCGCCAACGTCGATGACGCTATCCTTGCGGCGAAGGGATTGGCTGCCAGCTCTTTCTCGGGAGGCGTTTTTACTTCGAGGGTTGTGATTGACGGCTCTGTCACAGCGGGCAGCGGTTCTGCGATTGACCACACAAGCCGTCCAATCGTCACCACAATCATCATCGCCAAGGCCAACTCTGCCGCGAGAACAGGCAGGCCTCGCCCGGCGCCAGCCTTCATGGCGCGCATCAATGGACGCCCTTTCGCAGCGCTGAGACAAAACATCTCCCATGCTCGCTGAATATGCGCGCCGCCAACCGTCGTCACAAAAACCTCCCTCATGTTATGTCAAGATGAATACGCTGACCGGCCCCGTGGCCGCTCCAAAGCGCTCAGCTGTGACTTAACCTTGCCCGCTCACCAATTTTGCGCGGGCGACAAAAAGCAATACGAGGCGTTGCAGCGATAGGGTGCAGCAGCGGGAATGAAATGCCGGCGCCATATATCGCGCCTCGGCCGCTGGTTAGAGATGAGCGCAGGGGCCCAGAACTTACCGCCGCGGCGCCAAAGTTAAATGGCCGAGCCTGCTGCCCGCACCCCCGACGTGACCACAGATAAACATCGCAACCCGGCCTCTCTAGTAAGCCGTTGGGACTGCTCGAAAAATGACTATTGTTAACGAAATCAATTAGTTATATAAGCATACGATCTTAACTGGTAAGCTATGAGGGACTGGGGGACAGCGAACTTGGCGCACCGCAACACTGCAGAACACAGCGCTAACACGCTGAACATGATTGAGAAAATTACGCGTCAGGACCGAGACGCGTTTCGCGAGCTGTATTTGCAGACCAGCGCGAAACTTTTTGGCGTCGCCATGCGTATAGTTAAGGATGCCGATAAAGCTTCAGATGTACTCCAGGATGCCTATTTGCAGATCTGGCGAAACTTTGACCGGTTCGATAAGAAAAAAGGAACGCTGGAAGGCTGGATGGTTGGTGTTGTTCGATTTCGCGCGATAGACGCGCTGCGCCGTGACCGGGTCTTGTCTGAGCATGTTACGGATGGATATGATCTGGACAATTACCGCCCTGCACATAGCGCGCACGAAGCGCGTAGTTCTGAAAGTGCGATGGCTTTATGGGGCTGTCTCGACCGCCTTTCTGACGACCAGCGTATGTGTATTCTTGATGCGCATTTCCAAGGATACACCCATGAAGAACTATCGACCCGACACAAAGCGCCCCTTGGGACGATAAAGAGCAGAATTAAACGGGGCCTGTTCGCCCTTAAAGAATGTATGGATCAGTAATGACCGAAAACGCGACCAAAATGGAAGAAGCCGCAGCAAATTACTCTCTTGGCGCGCTTTCAAGTGAGGAGCACGCGCGTGTTGAAGCGGAGATCGCATCCAATCCGGCAATGGCGCAGCTTGTGATGGAATGGCAAAATCGTTTTGCTCCGCTTTTTGACAGCACTGAAGAAATCACACCCCCCGCACATGTGCTGGAACGTCTTGATGCAGCGTTAGACCGTCAGGATGCGTCCGGTTCGCATAATTCCGTCACCATTCGTGACAATGAAGGCTCATGGATCGCTATCGCGCCGGGCATCCGCAAGAAAATTCTCTACCTTGACGAAGCTGTACGTAAAGAGGCCTATCTGCTCGACTTTGATGCCGGGGCAAGCTTGCCGGAACATGGCCATCATGCAACTGAAGACTGCCTGGTGATATCCGGCGATTTCCGGATCGGCGATCTTCAATTGAAAGCTGGCGACTTTCACGCCGCATTTGCATCCTCTCAGCATCTTGCCTGCCGGTCTGAGCATGGCTGCCGGCTGTTTATTAAGGCCGCCGCGTAATAATTTAACATCGCTGCAACCTGCGGCCGGTTTGCGCCGTAATTCCTTTCATCGTGATGAACTACTCTGACGCCCGCGCTTCCGGTGCGCGCGTCGAAACGAAAGGAATACTCCTATGGTTTCGGGAAATACCATAACACCCAGCATCAGCTCTCGTCGTGCGTTTTTGCGCAGCGGCGGCAAGGCTGCATTGTCTGCATCCGCTATCGTCGCTCTTTCCGGCGCCGGCGCTGCTTTAACGCGGGCGCACGCCTCTTCCAGCCATGCCGCGCAAGACGTTGCGATCCTCAATGTCGCGCTCGGCCTTGAACATGAAGCCATTGCCGCCTATCAGCTCGGCGCAGAAAGCGGCCTGCTGGAAAAGGGCGTATTGGGCGTCGCTGTTCAGTTCCAATCACACCACAAAGCTCACCGTGACGCGCTGATGGGCGCGATCGGGTCGATGGGCGGCGAGGCTGCGGAAGCGAAAAAACTCAAAGCCTATGCAAAAGATCTGAACGCGGCATCTTTGATGTCGCAAACAGACGTATTGATGCTTGCTGCGCGCCTCGAACTTGGCGCCGCCAATGCTTATCTCGGCGTCATTCCGGCCTTTGAAAGCCATGACCTTGCCCAGATCGCAGCGCGTCTTGCAGCAGACGAGACCATGCATTGGACAACATTAACGTCAGCGCTCGGCCAATCTTTGCCGGCCGACGCTCTAACTTTCGGCGCATAAGCCCCCCGGCGCCGATCTTGCGGCCTCTGGATCTGAACTCTCCCCTTCCCGATCCGGAGGTCGCGCCTTTTCATTACCAGCAGAGGGCGAGATGATAGCACGCACATCATTGGTTCTTTTTGTGGCGACCATGACAGCTTGCAGCGCTGCTGAAGACCAGCCAGCGCCACAT
>JAJFGE010000073.1 GCA_021776295.1 Hyphococcus sp. | reverse complement strand
TATGCCGGCTATTCGGTGATGCCGGAAGGCTCAACGGTGCTGACGACCGAGTTTAAAATCAACCTCCTGGCCCCGGCGCGCGGCGAGGTGATGCGCGCTCGCGCGGAAGTGATTAAGCCGGGCCGAACATTGGTGATTGTGCGCTCGGAAGTCTATTGCATCGCCGGCGGCAAGGAAACACAGGTTGCAACGGCGCTGGTGACGACTATTTGTCTGTTAGATAGAGGTGATGCGCCGAAATCAGAATCTGAAGGGGCTTCAATATGAATGGTCAAGGATTAGCGATTGGCATCGCCATTGGCGTCAGTATTGGTGTTGCCGTGGGCAATATTGCGGTCGGCATTGGCGTCGGCGTCGCGCTGGGCGTTGCGTTCAGTCAGGCATTCAATAAAGAGAAAGAATCAGATCAAGATTTGGACAAAGAGTAATTATGCTATTCACAACAAAATCCCCCGCAGAAAAACGTGCCAACTTTCGCAAGGGGCTCGCCTCCGGCAAGCTGTTGCAGTTTCCCGGCGCTTTTAATCCGCTCTGTGCACAGATGATTGAACGGAAAGGCTTCGACGGGGTTTATATCTCCGGCGCGGTGATGTCGGCTGATCTTTGCTTGCCGGATATTGGCATTGCGACGATGACGGAGTTTGAGACCCGCGGCCGGCAGATTGCGCGGGTGACGGACCTGCCGGCGTTTATCGACATCGACACCGGCTTTGGCGAGCCGATGGCAGCGGCGCGCACGGTGCGCTCGATGGAGGAGGCGGGACTTGCCGGCTGTCACATCGAAGACCAGGTGATGCCCAAACGCTGCGGCCATCTTGACGGCAAGGAAATTGTCCCGACCGAGATTATGATCCAGCGCGTCAAAGCTGCGGCGGAAGCCAAACGCGATCCAAATTTCGTGCTTATTGCGCGTTCCGATGCCCGAGCGGTCGAAGGGCTCGATGCTGCGATTGACCGCATGAAAGCCTATGTGGATGCGGGCGCCGATATGATTTTCCCCGAAGCGATGAAGTCCGAAAAAGAATTCGAAGCGGTGCGCGCTGCGCTCGATGTTCCGATCCTTGCGAATATGACCGAGTTCGGAAAGAGCCGCCTGTTAAATATAAACGAAATCGAAGCGCTTGGCTTTAACGTCGTTATCTATCCGGTCACAACGCTGCGTCTCGCCATGGGCGCCTGCGATGTGGGCCTTGATGCGATCTTGAAGGACGGCGACCAGAACGGCGTTCTCGACATCATGCAACACCGGCGCGATCTTTATGATCTGTTGCGCTATCACGACTACAACAAGTTCGATGAGTCGATTTATAACTTTCAGGTTAGCGATACGCCTACGGAATAGCGGTGTGTCTTTCGGGAGGCCATGATGAGCAACAAAATCACCTACAACATCAAAACCGATATCAGATATTCACCAATGGTGAAATTTGATATCCAGGATGTTGTCGATGCCAATACAGATAAATGGTTCAATCAGACGCTGGTTCGGATTAATGACAGCGTCCTGCGGCTTGGCGTTTTGGAGGCTGAGTTTCATTTCCACAAGCATGATGACGCGATGAATTTTTCTACGTGTTAACGGCAATCTGCTGCTCGATGTTGCTGACCAAACCCATGAGCGGGGTCCGGGCCAGGGCTTCGTCGCGCCAAAAGGCGTGGTTCAACCCACCCGCACGCCGTTGCGGGTCGTGGTGTTGACGGCCGCGGCGACGACGGTTGTTCCCACTGGCGATTGAAGCGCTCGAGAATTGAACGTAACTTATTGTTTTAATTGTTGTAATTGAACAGCCATCAGGTCTTTCTTTCCACTCGGTAATGTAGCATAACCCGGCGATTATGACTTTTGCTGCACTGCCAAAATCGCCCTATTACGCCGTTATCTTTACGGCGCGCCGCGCTGAGGGCGACCATGGTTACGCCGATGCGGCCGCACGGATGGAAGAACTAGCCCGCACGATGCCGGGATATCTTGGTTTTGAATCTGCGCGTGACGAGGATGGTTTTAGCATTGCGATTTCTTATTGGGAAACGGAAGAGGCGATTACAAACTGGAAGCAAAGTGCGGAGCATTTAGAGGCGCAACATAACGGTCGCGCCAAATGGTATAAAGACTACAAAGTGAGAGTCTCTAAAGTCGAGCGCGCATACGAGATGAAAAAGTAGCGGATATTAGGAGATGATGTCGATGGCGGATGCAGAAATCAAATACGGCCTTGCCGGCGTCATAGCCGACGACACTGCTGTGTCGAAGGTTATGCCGGAAACCAACTCGCTGACCTATCGCGGCTACGCGGTGCAAGATTTGGCGGCGCAGTGCCGGTTTGAAGAAACCGCTTATCTCATCTGGAATGGCGAGCTGCCGACAAAAGCCGAGCTTGACGATTTCAACGCCAAAGAAAAGCGCGAGCGCGGTCTTACCGACGATCTCATTGCGGTGATGCGGAAGTTTCCCAAAGGCGCCCACCCCATGGCAACGCTGCGAACCGCAGTGAGTTTTTTGGGAATTGAGGACAGCGAGATCGAAGATCACGCGACCGACAAGCTTTATGATCGTGCGATCAGCCTTTATGCAAAAATCCCGCAGATCGTCGCAACGGACTTCCGCCTGCGCAACGGCAAAGAGCCGATTGCACCGGACAATAATCTCGGCTTTGCGGAAAATTTCTTTCATATGTGTTTCGGCGAAGTGCCGGCGCCGGAAATCGTCAGATGTTTCGACATTTCCATGACGCTTTACGCTGAGCACTCCTTTAACGCCTCTACCTTTACAGCCCGGGTGATCACCAGCTCGCTGTCGGGGATTTATTCCTCCGTCACAGGCGCCATCGGATCGCTGAAAGGCCCGCTCCATGGCGGCGCCAATGAAGCGGTGATGGACATGCTGAAAGAGGTTGGCAGTGCGGAAAACGCCAAAGCCTGGATGTTGGACGCGCTGGCGACCAAGAAAAAAGTCATGGGTTTTGGCCACCGGGTTTATCGTTCCGGCGACAGCCGCGTGCCGACTATGACTGCGGCATTCAAAGATATGGTCGATATTATCGGTACGGACGAGGCGAAAATGTATTGGGAAATGTCACGGGCTCTAGACGAAACTATGGTTTCGGAAAAAGGCATTTACCCCAATCTCGATTTTCCTGCGGGACCGGCTTATTATCTGATGGGTTTTGAAATTCCGATGTTCACGCCGATCTTTGTGGTCAGCCGCATTACCGGATGGACAGCGCATATTATGGAACAACTCGGCGACAACAAGCTGATCCGTCCACTCTCGAACTATACCGGCCCGGCGCAGCGCGATATCATAGCGATAGACAAAAGAGCCTGACCATGGCTGCTCAACCCAGAGAACGAACCGAGGAAGAACGCGCGCGCGCGCAGGAAGCCGTGCGTGAGCTTATTCGCTGGATTGGCGACGACCCGGCACGCGAAGGCCTCGCCGATACGCCGCGCCGTGTGGTCGACGCCTATCTTGAATATTTTCAAGGCTATGAGCAATGCGCGGAAACCTATCTGGAGCGCACCTTTGAACAGGTCGGCGGCTATGATGAAATTGTCCTGTTAAAAGATATCCCGTTCCATTCTCACTGCGAGCATCATATGGCGCCGATTATCGGCAAGGCGCATGTTGCGTATCTGCCGCGCAATCGCGTGGTCGGCATTTCCAAACTCGCCCGCGTGGTGAACACTTATGCGCGTCGCCTCCAGGTGCAGGAACGCCTGACCGCTGAAATCGCCGACTGCATCCAGAAAGTCCTCGACCCGCTCGGCGTTGCGGTAGTGATTGAAGCCTCGCATGCTTGCATGACCGCGCGCGGCGTTAAAACCCCGGGCGTTTCTATGACCACAAGCCGGATGATGGGCATCTTCCGGGAAGATGAAAAAGC
>JAJFGE010000072.1 GCA_021776295.1 Hyphococcus sp. | reverse complement strand
GCTTGTTCGGCAGTAACGGCTGGATCACCGACCACTCGAAATCACTCAAATCAAACCGCGCCATAAACTCCTCCATCGCTGGAGAAAATGAATCACAGTTCGACTGAAATGGGAATCCCGTTTATGGGTATGTGACCTAGAACGGATAAATCTGAATAAGTTTGCTGCCACAACGGCAAAAAACACTATCAAGCCAATATAAAAAATTGGCCAGCCGGAATAAAGTTTGACGGTTGCTACAGTCTACTGAAACAGATCAATCGCCGCCAAATGCGCGCGAATTTCTCCTTCGGATAGAAAAGATCCGCGGAAGCTGTTTTTGGCGAGCGTTTTGATGTCGTCCTGGCATAAATCAAGAGCGGTGATGACGGCGGCGAAATTGTCGTTCATATAGCCGCCGAAATAGGACGGATCGTCAGAGTTCACTGTGGCGCGTAGGCCGAGGTCGAGCATTTTCTTGAGCGGATGGGCGGTCATATCATCGACGACGCAAAGTTTCAGGTTTGACAAAGGGCAGACCGTCAGCGTCATTTGCTCGCTTACGAGCCGCTTAACCAACGCATCATCTTCTAGCGAACGATTGCCATGGTCGAGCCGGTCTATATGCAACAAGTCGAGCGCTTCATAAACATAGTCCGGCGGGCCCTCCTCTCCGGCATGGGCGGCAAGCTTCAACCCGCGCTCGCGCGCCGCTTTGAAGACGCGTTCAAACTTCGACGGCGGATGGCCAAGTTCGGAGGAATCAAGGCCGACGCCGTCAATCCGGTCGAGCCATGGTTCGGCTGCATGCAACGTATTGATAGCTCCCTCTTCCGGCAGATGTCGAAGAAAACACATGATGAGTTTTGAGGTCATGCCGAATTGTTTTTTCGCCAGCGACAGCGCCGTTAATATACCGCCAATAGCGGTGTCAAACGCGACGCCGCGCTCGGTATGTCCCTGCGGGTCGAAGAAAATCTCCGTATGGCGAACATTGTCAGTACGCACGCGGTTGAGATAGGCCATGGTGAGGTCAAAGAAATCCTCTTCAGTGTTGAGAACGCTCATGCCCTGATAATATATATCGAGAAAATCCTGCAGGTTTGAAAAACTATAAGCGGCGCGCACCTCCTCTACCGATTTGAAAGGGATGTCGGTATGGTTGCGCTGCGCCAGCGTAAACATCAGCTCAGGCTCAAGACTGCCTTCAATATGAAGGTGCAATTCCGCTTTCGGCAGGCTTGCCGCATAGGCAATCAGCTGGTCTTTCAATGTTACGCCTTTCGCATCGGTTGTAACTTCCAATAGGTAAGGGACCGCCACAACCATTCAAACGGTCCGAAGCGGAACAGCATGAGCCAGATTGGCGACCAGATCAAAATCGCAATCCAGATTACCGCCACCGTCGTCGCCTGTTCGCGATAACTCACCATGCCAATTTGCCCGAGCCCCGGCGGGCCATAATATAGGAAGGCGCCGATAAGCGAACACATAAGATAATTTGTGAGCGCCATGCGTCCAGCCGCAGCAAATGGCGCCCGCACCAGCCCCAGAAACGGAATTTTAGCAAGCGCCATAATCAGCGCCGAATAACCGAAAGCTTGCGGCAGGCTGCCCCAGAATTGAGCGGTCTGGGCGCCGAGCAGTTTCATCGGATCGAACGCGACGGCGAACATTTGTTCGGTCGCGTAATTTGACCCGATATAGCCGATCGCCAGCGCCGCCGCACCGAGCAGAACATAGCGCAAGAATGACCAGCCAAGCGTGAAGAAACCCATTTTGTAAAGCGCCATGCCAAACATCATCACGCCGATATTGCGCGGCGCTAGGAATAGTGTCTGGACCATCTGAAACAACAAAGCGGTTGGCGCCGTTTCCGGCAGGCGCTCAAAGAAACCACCGCGATAAGCCTCGATTTCAGCAGCGATAGCCTCCGGCGGCGGCGCGAACATTTGTGCGAGGAGTGCATCGCGTTCTTCCGCCGGCATGTATTCGAGCGCGAAATGTTGCGCGGCCATCATCAGCGAGGCGAGCGCAACCAACACAAAGCCGGCAATAAACAGCGTGCGCACGCGCCAGCGCCTGGCCAGCACGACGATAAGCCCGGTGACCGCATAAGGCGTTAAAATATCGCCGAACCAGATGAGATAGGCGTGTAGCGAGCCAAGGATCAAAAGCCAGAACATCCGCCGGTAGTGCAGGCCAAATTTCGGCGACGGTTTTTCCTCGCCGACCATCAAGATAATGCCGGTGCCGAACAAAGCCGAGAAGATGGTGATGAATTTGAACTGAAAGAATGTCGATGCGATCGCCCAGATGTCGCGGCCTTCGCCGACAAAATATTGCGTATTGAGCGCCGGGTTGGCGAAGAACGCCACCGGCATCGCCATCGCCTGAATGTTAATCGCGAGAATGCCAAGCACAGCCACGCCGCGCAAAATATCAAGGCTTTCAAATCGGTCCTGTTGCGGTCCTGCCAGCATCGCCCCTCTCCCATTTCATCCGTAAGGGGCCAAACCTACCCAACTAGAACGCATTGTGTAAGCCAAAGCGCCTAGCTATCTGAAAATTTCGCCGCACCGTCAGCACGGTTGATCGTAAAAGCTACCTTTTCAAAGGCGTTATAATCGCGGCTCTCGACCGTATCGATCGCCATAAAACGCGCTTTGGCGCTCTCGCGGCCGATCTCCAGGTCAATATATCCGTGATCCTCGCCGGACAGATAGCGCACATCGTCATTTTCGCTGACGGTGAGCGCAGTATATTCAGAGCCCTTGCCGCCGAGAAATCCTTTGCGGTAAGGCGAAGGCGAGGTCACTGAATGGGCGCCCAGTTCAACTCCGCGCCGTTCGCCATTCCTGTCGACAAGATCGTTGGCCCACCAGGTATGGGTGTCGCCGGTGACGACAATCATGCCGTCGCCGCCAGCCTCGCGCACCATGTCGTAAAACCGCTCGCGCGCGGCAGGGTATCCGTCCCAGGCGTCGAAATTCGTTGGCAGGCCGAGCTTTGAAACTTCAACGAAGGCGCGGCCCTGATCCCATGTCGCCTGCAAGGCATCGATATCTTGTTCGGTCATATACGGGCTTAAGTCCGGGGTTGTAACTTTCGCCATGATGATCTGGTTGGCGATCAACCGCCAGGGCTGGCCGTCGTCGGCGGACTGGCGGATGGTGCGCGCGAGATAATCGGTTTGGGCGCTGCCCAGCATTTCGCGGCTTTGGTCCCAGAGGATTTCGGTTTTAAAATGTGCAACATCATCGTCAGTCTTCAGATTGCTGACGATTTCGCCATATTCAAACCCGCGCGCCCTCGCCATTAGCCGGGTTTCAATCGCGCACAGCGTTAGAAGGTCGCCGTAAGAATAGGAGCGAAAAAATGCTTCCGGCGCCCCGGCCGGTTCACGCACCGGCATCCACTCATAATAAGCCTGGAGTGCGGCGCGGCGGCGTACTTCCCATTCGCCTTCATTTTCCGGCTGATGGTTTTCCGCACCGTCTTTCCATGAGTTATTGGATGTTTCGTGATCGTCCCAAATCGCAATCAAAGTCTGCGCCGCATGCATCGCCTGGCTTGAGGGGTCAGCCTTATATTGCGCATGGCGGCGGCGATAATCGTCGAGCGTGATTATCTCGTGGGCGGGTTCATGTTCGCGGCCCAATGCGGCGCCGGCCTTGCCGCCATAGCCGTCGCGGCCATATTCATAAATGTAGTCGCCAAGATGAATGACCGCGTCGATATCGTCGCGCCGGGCAATCTGGTCATAGACATTGAAATAGCCGAACGGAAAGTTGGTGCAGGACAGGACCGCGAAGCGGGCGCTGTCGATTTTGCCGGCGGGCAGCGTACGAGTGCGTCCAATCGGCGAGGACTGGTCTCCCGACCGGAAGCGATAGAAATAAACCGTTCCCGGCTCAAGATCGGTGAGCAGGGTTTTGACGGTCCAGTCCCGCGAGGCGCCTGTGATGGTCTCGCCTTTGGCGATGATGTCGGAAAAATCTTTGTCGGCGGCTAGCTCCCAGATGACCGTTGCGCTAGAGCCGGGCGCTGCTTCGTCTTGGCTGATCCGCGTCCAAATCACGGCGCTGTCGGGCCCCGGATCGCCGCTGGCGACGCCATGTGAAAAAATTCCTCCCGCGCTTTGATTGGGTGAATTGTGAGGCGTTGTTGCCGGTTCCTTGGAGCAAGAGGCGGCGCTGATAGCGAGGCCTGAAATGAGCGCATTGCGGCGCGTGATCTTGGTCATGGAATAATTACCCCTACAGTTGAGCCAATGTTGCGGCGCATGATGGCGGCGCGAGAATATTGCGCTAGTCTTATGACACGAAGATCGACGAATTCGAATAGTGTTCGACACAAAACAATGAACTGAGGGTATGATGCAAAATTTGCGATGGACGGCGCTAGCTGTTTTGTTGGTCGCTGCCTGCGCGCAGGAGACAGATGACAAGGTGGCAGAAAGTGGGGCGTCAGAGACTGGGGCGTCAGAGACTGGGGCGTCAGACAGTGAGACGTCAAACAGTGGGGTTGCGGAAAACGGGGCCGTGGCCGGCGCCGCTGCGCCGGGCGTCACAAGGCAAGCCGGCGAACAAGACGCCAAGGGCGCGGTCCACCCGCCGCTCGATCCTTACCCCTCGACTTATGAGCCCTATGCGTCCGGCGCGACGCTGATTACCGGGGCGACTGTCCTCACTGGCGCTGGCGCGCGCATCGATAACGGGTCTGTCCTTCTGGAGGGCGGTAAAATCTCCGCGATTGGCGCCGCCGGCGCGGTTGACGTCCCGGCCGGCGCCAACACTATCGACGCTGCCGGCAAATGGGTGACGCCCGGCGTTATCGATATCCACTCCCATCTTGGCGACTACCCCTCGCCATCGACCGCCTCAACTTCGGACGGCAACGAGGCGACCGCACCCAACACTGCTGAGGTGTGGACCGAGCACTCGGTATGGCCGCAGGATGCAGGTTTCACCCGCGCGCTCGCCGGCGGTATTACCTCGATGCAGGTTTTGCCCGGTTCGGCCAATCTTTTTGGCGGCCGGTCGGTTATTTTGAAAAATGTTCCCTCACGGACGGTTCAGGGCATGAAATTTCCTGGCGCGCCTTATGGCTTGAAGATGGCGTGCGGCGAAAACCCAAAACGCGTCTATGGCGACAAAGGCGGGCCGAGCACGCGGATGGGCAATTTCTCGCATTACCGCACCGCCTGGATTGAAGCGTCGGATTATAAAAACCAATGGGACGATTATTGGAAGGCCTATGCAAAATGGGCTGAAAAGGACAATGCCAAAGACAATGCCAAAGACAATGCCGAGGATGAAGACGCCGAAGATGCGCCGGAAGCGCCGTCTCGCAACCTCAAGCTTGAAACATTAGCCGGCGTTCTCCGCGGCGACATTCGCGTCAACATGCATTGTTACCGTGCCGATGAAATGGTGCAGGTGATGGATATGGGCAAGGAGTTTGGCTATAAAGTCTCCACCTTCCATCATGCGATCGAGGCTTACAAAGTTGCCGATTATCTCGCCGCAAATGGCGTCTGCGCTGCAATGTGGGCGGATTGGTGGGGCTTTAAGCTTGAAGCCTATGATGCGGTGAGCGAGAACGCCGCGCTGGTCGATGCCCAGGCCAAGAGCTGCGCGATCATTCATTCCGACAGCGCCGCCGGCATTCAGCGTCTCAACCAGGAAGCAGCCAAAGCCATGGCTGCGGGCTGGCGCATCGGGCTGGAGATTGCACCTGAAGACGCCATCGTTTGGATCACCGCCAATCCGGCAAAAGCCATGGGCGTTCTCGATCAGACCGGGACGTTGGAAGCAGGCAAGATGGCCGATGTCGTCATCTGGAACCGCAATCCGTTTTCGGTTTACGCCAAAGCCGAGCAGGTCTTTATCGACGGCGTGATGATGTATGACCGGTCCGATCCCAAACGCTCGCCGCGGATGGATTTCGAAATTGGACAACAAGACAACGAGCACACCGGAGGGGCGGGTCAATGAGCGCCATGATAAATAAAACGATCTGCGCCGCGGTCTTCTCGGTATTTGCGTTGAGCGCCGCGGGAAGCGCCGCCGCGCAATCAGCATCAACGACGGCGATCATGAATGGCGAGGTGCACACAGCCGCCGGCGATGTCATCAAAAACGGTGATGTGATCATCAGAGATGGCGTCATCGTGCAAGTCGGCGCCGATCTCATCGCCCCCACCGGCGCGCGTGTCATCGATGCGTCCGGCAAGGTGGTGACGCCCGGTATCTTTGCGCCGCTTTCTTCTATCGGCCTTGAAGAGATCAGTCTCGATGCGGAGGCCAACGATGCCGGTCCTAATCGCGGTGAAGGTTTTCCGCTTGGCGCGGCGCTTGACGCGGTTGATGCTTACCGGCGCAGCTCGACATTGATTGCGGTCAATCGCGCCGGCGGCGTAACCCGCGCTTTGGCGGCGCCGGATCCTGGCGATTCTTTGTTTGGCGGGCGCGGCGCGGTGATTGATATGTCCGGCGGCGTTGATTCGCTCACCAAACCGCGCGCCGCACAAATCGCCATGATGGGGTCCGGCGGCGCATCGCGCGCTGGCGGCACGCGGATGGGCGCATGGGCGTTGATGCGCGAATATCTCGATGAGGCACGGTCCTACGCCGCCAACCCCAACACCTATATTCGTCGCAACCGCGAGGACCGGTTTGCGCTTTCGGATTTGAAGGCGCTGGGGGCGGTTGTCTCCGGTGGCCAGCCCTTAATAGTCTATATCAATGGCGAGACCGATATTCGTAATTTAATCCGTCTCAAGACGGATTATAATCTGCGCGTCATTATCGCCGGCGGATCGGAAGCCTGGCGGGTCGCCAAACCGCTTGCCGCCGCAGACATCGCGGTGATCCTCGACCCGATGGTCAACCTGCCGAGCCAGTTTGAGGATTTAGGGGCAACGCTTAAAAACGCCGCCCGGCTTAATGCGGCCGGCGTCAAAATCGCGTTTTATAATCCGCCGGGTTTTGGCGCACATAATCTACGGCTGCTGACCCAGCAGGCCGGCAACGCCGTCGCCGAAGGCCTGCCCTATGAGGCGGCGATTGCCGCGCTGACCATCAACCCGGCCGAGATGTTCGGCCTTGATCGGCAGCTAGGCTCGATTGAACTCGGCAAAATCGCTGACATCGTCATCTGGGATGGCGATCCGCTTGAGGTGACGACAGCGCCGCAAGCGGTGTTCATCAATGGCGTAGGCCAGGATATGGATAACCGTCAGGCGGCTCTGCTGTCGCGTTATCGTGATTTGTCACGGGGCGCCTTGCCGCTCGCCTATCGCGGCGGTGAATAACCGCCTCATGCCATCAACCACCCGCAGAAGGATTTGTGCTTTTGCGGGTGGCGGAATTGGCAGCGATAAAGCTTAGTGCAATTGTCGGGATGAGGCCGAGGCCGATCAGCATTAAAGCCGCAGGCGCGGCGTCGGCGAGGCGTTCGTCCGACGCCAATCGGTATATGCGCGTCGCCAGGGTTTCAAAATTAAACGGCCGCAACAACAATGTCGCCGGCAGCTCTTTAGCGATATCGATCATGATGATCGCCGCACCTGCCGCTACCGCGCCGCGCATTTGCGGCCAGTGAATATTTTTCAAAATATTTGCAGGGCCCGCACCAAGCATTTTGGCGGCGTCATCCATCTGTGGACTGATTTGTTGCAGGCCGCCCGCAGCAGCGTTGTATCCGGCGGTGACGAAGCGCGCCATATAGGCGTATAGCAGAACGCCAACACCGCCGGCGAGCGCCAAGCCGCTCACCCGCGACAGCCATACCGTCAGCGCCAAGACGCCGATGGCGATGACGGCGCCGGGAATAGCGTAGCCAAGCGTTGCCACCCGTAAGGCCAGTTTGCCAACAGGCGATGTCATCCGCCGCGCCGTATAGCCAAGGAAAACCGCAAGCGTGATGGTCAGCGCGCCGCCAACGGTTGCGACCAGCGCAGTATTGACGAGCGAAAGATTGAGCCCGCGTGCGGCGCCGGCGGTGAAACTCGGGTCGAATTTGGTGATTAACACGCCGGCCGGGATGACAAAGCCGAGGACGACAGGAATGAGACAGAACAAAATTGCCAGAATGGCGGCAAATGGCGAAAGCTTCAGCCGCCGGGCGCGGCGATGGGCTTTGACGTTTTCCGCATGCTCGCCGCGCCGCCCGGCCTCCTCGATGAGGACTAAAATGAGCGCCACAAAAAACAGACCGGCCGCAAGCTGGGTGGCGCCGCCAAGATCGCCGAGCCCCTGCCAGGTGCGAAAAATCCCGACGCTTAAAGTTGCAACGCCAAAAAAGTCGGCAACGCCGTAATCGGCGGCGGTCTCCATTAGCGCCAGCGCCAAACCGCCGGCCAGCGCCGGGCGTCCCATGGTGAGAAGAACGCGCCAAGCCGCCCGGGCAGGGCTAGCGCCAAGCGCGCGCGCGGCTTCCATATAGGCCGAGGAGCGTCCCGCCAGCGAGGCGCTGAGCGCCAGATAAACATAAGGGTAAGTCATCAGTGTAAGAATGAATGCGGCGCCAGGCAGTGAGCGTATCTCCGGCAGATTTTGTGCGCCAACCATATCAGCGACAGGCCCGAACGGTCCGAGAAAATCGCCATAAGCATAGGCCGCAACATAGGCCGGGATCGCGAAAGGCAATGCCAGCGCGACCATGAACATGCGCCGTCCGGGAAAATCTGTAAGTGAGACGACCATCGCCGCGCCGGCGCCGAGGGCGGCAGTGCCGAGAGCGACCAGCATGCATAGAAAAACCGTGCCGGATAAATAGCGCAGTCCTGCACCGGATAAAAACGTTGCGTCCAGACCCGGCGGCGCGAAGGCGCCGAGCAAGGTTGCTGCGATCGGCGCGGCGATAGCAATTGCGACGCCGCCAAGCGCGAGCGCGCCGAACCCCGCTTGGTTCGACCTTGTCTGGGTCGGCCTGCTCAGGCGTGGCTGTTTGTGTCCAATTGACTTGGCGCCGTTCATGGCGTTCCTTCGCCTCATGCATCATCGAAACGAGACATCTATGCGAAACTGCGCCAATTCCAAAGCCGGTCCGGTTAAATTGGGTCAATTGCGCGCAGCCCTATGAGCCTCGTTCTGCGCGATATCAGCCACCATTATGGCGCCGTTGCGGCGGTGGAGGGCGCCGGGTTTGAGGCTGCGCCGGGTGAAATCTTGTGTCTTTTCGGGCCCTCAGGTTGTGGAAAAACCACACTTTTGCGCATCGCTGCGGGGCTGGAGCGTCTGCAAAGCGGCAGTGTTGAGTTAAACGGCAAAGTGCTGGCCGCGCCGGGAAAGGAAACGCCGCCGGAGCGGCGCCCGATCGGGTTTGTGTTTCAGGATCTGGTTTTGTTTCCGCATATGACGGTTGAAAAGAACATCGCCTTTGGCCTTGGTGCGGGCGCCGATAATGCAAAAGCGCGCATTGGCGCGCAGATAAAAACCATGCGGCTTGATGGTCTCGCCAAGCGCTATCCGCATGAGCTTTCCGGCGGACAACAGCAAAGAACCGCGCTGGCGCGCGCGCTCATTCGCGGCCCGAAGGCGTTGCTGCTCGACGAGCCTTTCGCCAGCGTTGATGCGGTTTTGCGTCGCCGTCTGCGTGAGGATTTGCGCCGTATACTGAAAGAGCAAAGCGTAGCGGTGGTGCTGGTCACCCATGACCCGGAAGAGGCGCTGGCGCTTGGCGATAGGATTGCGCTGATGCGCGCCGGCCAGATCGTCGAGACGCAAACCCCGGCGGCGATGTTTGAAGCGCCGCAAACGCCGGAAGGGGCGATGATATTTCCCGGAAGCCAGGTGCTTTATGGCGCCATTGAACGGGGAAAACTGATCACTGCCTTTGGCGATCTCGATGCTGAGGGCCTGGCGGACGGCCCGGGGCTAGCGGTTTTGCGTGCGGGCGCCATATCGACCGAGCGCGATCCGGAGGGGGCTTGCCAGATTACCGACGCGCGCTTTATCGGTCCGGGGTGGATGGTTGATCTGACCTCGGAGCTGACCGCCGATTTGGCGGGCGCCGTGACGATCCGCGTCGCGATGGCGCAAAAACCGCGCATGGGCGCCCGCGTCAATCTCTCCTTTGCATCGTCTGGAATTTTTATCTATAAAAATCAATAGATTATGCCTATTGAGCTTTTATCATAATCTGCTATTAAGAATTAGTCGCAATTAAACCAGCCAAAGCAAAGCCGCATGACCCATCTCCTCTCCGCCGCCGTTCACCCGTCCAATTATTCGACCCGCCAACGGCCGACCAACCTGCTGACGTTTAAACCGGCAGCGCTTTGGCGCGCTGCGCTGATCGGCGCGATGGCGCTGACAGCGGCGGCCTGCGGAGAGGCGACGACGGAGGCGGATGCTAGCGCTGACGATGCGCCAAGCCAAAAGGCTAGTGAGGTCAATGTCTATTCCGGGCGCCATTATGATTCTGACATCGTACTATTTGATACGTTCACGGAAGAAACCGGAATTAAGATCAATGTGATTGAAGCGGGCGGTGATGCGTTGATCGAGCGCATTGCGCGAGAGGGCGACGCTTCGCCAGCTGACCTGTTCATCACCGCGGATGCCGGCATCTTATGGCGGGGTGAACAACGCGGAATTTTTCGCAACAATGATAATGACGCTTTAAAAGCCCGCGTCCCGGGGCAATTCCGTCATCCTGAGGGCAAATGGTACGGGCTGTCCAAGCGCGCGCGGATTATTATCTACAATCGCGAAATGGGCCTGCCGGAAGGCTTTGGCCGCTATGACGAGCTTGCCGACCCCGCCAATGCAGGAACGATTTGCGTACGCTCGTCCTCCAATATTTATAACCAATCCCTGCTCGCCTCAATCATCGCTCACGAAGGCGAAGAGGCGGCAGAGAAATGGGCGCGCGGCGTGGTCGCAAATTTTGCCCGCAAGCCGCAAGGCAACGACACCTCGCAAATCGAGGCGGTTGCCGCGGGACTGTGCCGGCTTGGCATTGTGAACAGCTACTATGTCGCGCGTTTCATCGGCTCGGATGATGCCGACAAAGCCGCGATCGGCGACAAGCTCGGCGTGTTGTTTCCCGACCAGGAGGGGCGTGGAACCCACATCAATATTTCCGGCGCCGGGATTTTGACCCATGCGCCGAACGCCGCCAATGCTGAAAAACTGCTGGAGTTTCTGTTGCGCGATGAAAGCCAGCAAGCCTTTGCCATCGGCAATAATGAATATCCGGTTGTCGCGTCGGTCGCGCCGTCCGGTCCTGTGGCGGCGTTAGGCGCATTCCGGGCGGATGATTTGCCAGTAGCAGTATTGGGCGCCAATCAGCACCTAGCGGTGCAGATTTTCGACCGTGTTGGCTGGCCTTAGTTATCCCCAGCCGCCGGGCGGCGGCGCGTCAAAGCCAATGATTTGCGGTCTTAGGTTGTTTTGGGAAAGATTTTTCCCGCCATGGGTTTCCATTTTGATATAACAAAGATATAACATCTCTCCGGACGTAACGGAGTAAGCTATGACGAGGGAAAATAACGGCACAGGCGGAACCGGGGGCGATGGCGCGACAGTGCGCGACCGGCCGACAGGCTTGGCGAAAAACGAAAAGCTGGTCTGGGATGCACTGGCTGGCGCCACTGAACCCCTAAAGGCCTATGAAATTCTCGACGGCCTGAAAGAGCATGGCGTACGGGCTCCAATGACAGTTTACCGTGCGCTGGACGGCCTCGAAGCCAAGGGCCACGTTCACAAGCTCGACGGGCTTAACGCTTATGTCCTATGCAACCATGAAGGCCCGCATGCGGTGCAGACATTCCTTGTATGCGAGGGGTGTTCAACGGTGACGGAGCTGGAAATGATTGCCGTTGAAGCCAACATTACACCGGCGGTGCGTGCGGCTGAGTTTGATATGAACACCGCCCGGCTGGAGATCAAGGGCACTTGCATCGCCTGCGCGGAGGCGGCCTGACCGCACGGAGCATCGCCCGGCTATGCTGGTCGAATCATTGACTCCCAATCGTTGCAGCCTATGCTCGCGCGCGCCGGCGTGAAGGAATTTTGCGGCGGCGCGCCCATGCGGGAGAGGCTGGCCGTTTCTGGTCAGCGCCGAAGGAGCAACCGCCCCGGAAACTCTCAGGCAAAAGGACCGCATTGGCCTAGGAAGGCTGGAAAGAGGACGGCGCTGATTGGCCGCCCCACCGACGGAGTAAGCGGCGCTGAATTTTGCCGGCCCGTGAAATCTCTCAGGTGCCCGTGACAGCCGGGGTTGCCGCGTCGATTTTGACGCCGGCGATCTTGGGAATGTCAGATGGCGCAAACACTCAAAACCACCCCGCTTCATGAACTTCACATCTCGCTTGGCGCGAAGATGGTAGAATTTGCCGGCTATGATATGCCGGTGCAATATCCGCTCGGCGTGATGAAAGAACACCTTCACACTCGCGAGAAGGCGGGGCTGTTTGACGTTTCGCATATGGGCCAGGCGGTGATTGTCGCCGAAACGCACGAGGCCGCCGCCAAAGCGCTGGAGACGCTGGTTCCGGGCGAGATTGAAAAACTTGGCGTATGGCGCCAACGCCTGACCGTATTGCTGAATGACAGCGGCGGCATTCTCGATGATTTGATGGTGAGCCGTCCGCCCACGGATGGTCGATTGAACATCGTTGTCAATGGCGCCTGCAAACAAGACGATTACGCTTATCTCGATGCGCGTCTTCCTGCGGGCGCAAAGCTTGAGCGGTTTGATAATCGTGGATTGTTGGCGTTGCAGGGGCCAATGGCGTCAGCGGTTCTGGCCAAGCATGCGCCGGAAGCGGCGGAGATTAAATTCATGCGTTTCGCCGAGATAGAGATCGGCGATATCACGGCGGTGGTGACGCGCGGCGGTTATACCGGCGAAGATGGGTTTGAAATTTCCACCTGGGCTGACGATACGCAAAAACTCGCCAGGCTTTTACTTGATGACGACTGCGTTGAGCCGATCGGCCTCGGGGCGCGTGATTCGTTGCGCCTTGAAGCGGGGATGTGCCTTTACGGTCATGATTTAACTGCGGAAATCTCGCCGGTAGAGGGCAATATCGCCTTCACGATCGGCAAGCGCCGTCGCGCCGAGGGCGGGTTTGCGGGCGCGACGCGGATTTTGCGCGAATTGGCGGACGGGCCCGCGCGGTTGCGCGTCGGCATTCTACCCACAGGCCGGGCGCCGGCGCGAGAGGGTGCTGAAATTCAGTCTACGGATGGAACGGCCATTGGCGTTGTCACCTCCGGCGGGTTCGGGCCCAGCGTCGGCGGGCCGGTGGCGATGGGCTATGTCAGCACCGAACACGCTGCGACTGGAACCGACATTCAGTTGATCGTCAGGGGCAAGGCGTTGCCCGCCCGCACCGCCGACATGCCGTTCATACCGCACCGCTATTTTCGAAGATAGGGAGACTTAAAATGACTGTTTTGTACACCAAAGACCATGAATGGGTTCGCGCGGAAGATGATAAGGGGGGCGAGCTTTACATTGTCGGCATCAGCGCCCACGCCGCCGAACAGCTTGGTGATGTTGTGTTCGTTGAATTGCCAGCAGCTGGAAAAACCTTTGCCAAGGGCGACGACATGGCGGTGGTGGAATCGGTAAAAGCGGCCTCTGATGTCTACGCGCCGATTTCCGGCGAGGTGGTGGAAGTAAATACAGCCGTCGTCGATGAGCCGGCCAAAATCAACGAAGACGCGATGGGTGCAGCCTGGTTCGTTAAAATCCGCCCGAGCGATGAGAGCGAGATTGGAGCGTTGATGGACGAAGCGGCGTATAAAGACTTTGCGGAGAATTCATAAAATTAAATTTTCCGCTCATCCCCGCGAAAGCGGGGATCCAGAATTCATGAGCGGTTCTGGGTTCCCGCTTTCGCGGGAAAGAGCGGTGATTTGGAGTGATGATCGTTATTAAGAAAGATGTATAGATGAGATACCTCCCCCTCAACGACGCTGACCGCAGCGCGATGCTGAAAACCATCGGTGCGGGCAAGGTGGACGATCTGTTCGCCGATGTGCCGGGCGATGCCTTAAACGCTAGTTTCGATTTGCCTAACCATGCGGGCGAGCTGGCCGTTGAGCGTGCGCTGGGCGCAATGGCGGCGAAGAATCGCGCCGCCGGCGACGGCCCGTTTTTCATCGGCGGCGGCGCCTATAAGCATCATATTCCGGCGACCGTTGACCATATTATTCAGCGCTCGGAGTTTTTAACCGCCTATACGCCTTACCAGCCGGAAATAGCCCAAGGAACGCTGCAATATCTGTTCGAGTTCCAGACCCAGGTTGCAGCGCTCTCCGGCATGGAAGTCGCCAATGCGTCGATGTATGACGGCTCGACCGGCTGCGCGGAAGCAGCGCTGATGGCGCGCCGCATCACCAAGCGCAAAAAAGCAGTGTTGTCCGGCGGGCTGCATCCGCATTATGGCGCCGTCACGCGCACTAATCTTGAATTGCTCGAAGACGAGATTGTCGCCGCGCCGGCCGATGTCAGCGCCAGTGAAGACCTGGCGGCGATGATTGATGACGAGACGGCTTGCGTCATTGTTCAGACGCCGGATGTTTTCGGCAATATTCGCGATCTGGCGCCGATTGCCGAGGCCGCGCACGCCAAAGGCGCTTTGTTGATCGCGGTGGTGACGGAGGCAGTCTCGCTTGGCGGTTTGAAAAGTCCGGGCGAGATGGGCGCCGATATTTTTGTCGGCGAAGGCCAGTCGCTCGGCAACGGGCTCGGCTTTGGCGGGCCTTATGTGGGTCTGTTCGCAACGCGCCAGAAATATCTCCGCCAGATGCCGGGCCGGCTGTGCGGCGAGACGACAGATGTCGATGGCAAGCGCGGTTTTGTGCTGACGCTATCGACCCGCGAGCAACATATCCGCCGCGACAAAGCAACCTCAAACATCTGCACCAATTCCGGCCTCTGTGTGCTGGCTTTCACTATCCATATGACGCTGTTAGGCCAGGCGGGTTTGCGTAAGCTGGCGACGTTAAACCACCAGGCGGCCTGCAAAACCGCCGACGCCCTCGCCGCGATTAACGGCGTTGAGGTCATCAACAAAGCCTATTTCAACGAGTTCACAGTGCGGCTGCCAAAAAGCGCCAGCGATGTCGTTGAAAAACTAGCAGCACAAGGCGTCCTCGCCGGCGTGCCCGGCGGCAGGCTTTGGCCAGGTGATCCGGGAGCGGAGAATTTACTAATCGTCGCCGCGAGCGAGTGTACGACGGATACGGATATTGAGATGTTTGCCACTACGTTGCGGGGCGCGTTGTGATGATTGATGTGCGGCGTTCATTCCTCCCCCGTGATAACGGGGGAGGTGGCCCGCGCCGAAGGCGCGGGTCGGAGGGGGGTGAAACGGCGTGGCATGCACCCCCTCCGTCCGCTTCGCGGACACCTCCCCCATAAATGGGGGAGGAAAGTAGTTGCTGCTCAGGATGAGGTTTTTAAAATTTCTCCTCATCCTGAAGAGCGAACCAGAGGTTCGTGTCACGAAGGATCGGCAGCGCACACTGTAGATGAGAAAATAATTATGACCATGAACACCAAAACCCCCTCCACCTTCACCGGCAACAAAGCGCTGCAAATCGAAGAGGCGCTGTCTTTCGAGATTGGCGGGTTTGACCGCACTGGCGTGGATTTTCCGCCAGCGGAAGATCGCGCCGACCGGCTCGGTGGCCTCGGGCGCAAGAGCGAGATCGGTCTGCCCGGCCTGTCCGAGCCGGAGACCATGCGGCATTTTGTTCGGCTCAGCCAAAAAAACTACGCCATCGATATGGGCCCGTTCCCGCTCGGCTCGTGCACCATGAAACACAATCCGCGCCTCAACGAGAAAATTGCGCGGTTGCCGGGTTTTGCCGATCTGCATCCTCTGGCGCCGCAATCGTGCGTACAAGGAGCATTAGAGCTAATCGATACGCTCGCCCATTGGCTGAAAGAGCTGACCGGCATGCCTGCGGTCGCGATGTCGCCAAAAGCCGGCGCCCATGGCGAACTATGCGGCATGATGGCGATCAAGGCGGCGATTGTTGCGCGCGGCGAAGGCGACAAGCGCACCCGCGTGCTGGCGCCAGAATCTGCCCACGGCACCAATCCTGCGACCGCCGTCCAATGCGGGTTTACCGTTGAGGCAATCCCTGGCGATGCAACCGGCCGGGTTGACCTTGCCGCGCTGAAAGAAAAACTCGGGCCCGATGTCGCCGCGATCATGGTCACCAACCCCAATACATGCGGATTGTTTGAGCGCGATATCCGCGCCATCGCCGATGCGGTCCATGATGCGGGCGGATATTTTTATTGCGACGGCGCCAATTTTAACGCCATTGCCGGCAAGGTGAAGCCTGGCGACCTCGGCGTTGATGCGATGCATATTAATCTGCACAAGACCTTTTCAACGCCCCATGGCGGCGGCGGCCCGGGCGCGGGGCCGACAGTGCTGGCGGCGGCGCTAGCGGAGTTTGCGCCGGTTCCTTTCGTGGTGAAGCAGGATGGCCAATATCATCTGGTCGAGACCCCGAGCGCCAACAGCTTCGGACGGTTGACGGCGTTTCATGGCCAGATGGGCATGTTCACCCGTGCGCTTTCTTACATGATGAGCCACGGCGTTGATGGCGTTCGCCAGGTTGCAGAAGACGCCGTCCTTAACGCCAACTATGTGCTGGCGCGCCTCAAAGCGGAAATGACGCCAGCCTTTGACGGCTATTGCATGCACGAGGCGCTGTTTGATGACCGGTTTTTAAAAGACACCGGCGTTGAAACCATGGATTTTGCCAAAGCGATGATCGACGAGGGCTATCATCCGATGACGATGTACTTCCCGCTGGTCGTGCATGGAGCGATGCTGATTGAGCCGACAGAATCGGAGTCCAAGCATGAGCTGGATCTGTTCTGTGATGCGCTGTTGTCCCTTACTAAACGCGCCAAGGCCGGTGAGGCTGAAGCGTTCAAAGCCGCGCCGGTATATGCGCCCCGTCGCCGGCTGGATGAGACAGCGGCGGCGAGGAAACCGGTATTGCGCTGGACATCTGCGGAGTAGGCTGGGGCGGCAGAACGGTTTTGCTCTGCGTTAAACCGTCTGGCTGAAATGCGTTTGCGATGATAACTTTACGAGTTGTCCTGAGGCGTTTTCCTAAGCGCACCTTGCGGCGAAAGCAGGGTGGGGCCCCACAAACAGAGTTGCAATTGGAGATTTTGATATGAAGTTCGGCGTCATCTGTTTTACCTATGCGTTATTGATCGTCTTTTCTTCAGCACTAGCCGAGCCAGTCAGATATGAACAGGACGCAACTCATACAATCATTCAGTTTACGTGGAACCATAACCGGCTGAGCAATATGTCTGGACGGTTTCTCGAACATGAGGGCGTATTCGAGCTTGATTTTGATAAACCATCGAAAAGCCGTGTTGAGTTTACAATCAAAGCGGACAGCATATGGACCGGCGTTGGCAAGCTTGACGAGGATATGAAGTCCAAGCGATTATTCGATGTCGACAATCATCCCGAGATCAAATTTGTCTCAACGGCCGCCCGCAAAACAGGTCTTGAACGTGGTCAGCTCGCGGGAGAGTTGACCATTAAAGGGATTACCAAGCCTGTTACGCTTTATATTGACGTCAATTATAACGGCCCGCATATTTTTCCCAATGTCGAGAAATATAAAGGCGCGCAGTTGGCGGGGTTGACGATCAAGGCGCGGGTTAACCGGTCTGATTTTGATTTGGGCATGGCCGTGCCATGGATTGCCGATGAAATCGATATTGTAATTAACACCGAGCTGGTTGCGTATCCGGATAGCAAGCCATAACCGTCCTGACAGTGAAAGCTTCGCGCTATTACGGATGCGCGCGCCGCGGGTTTTTCGCGTAATTGCCCTCACAACGGTTCACAATTGTATGGGGCGCCTTCACGGGCGCCCGCTAAACCGTTTACTGTTCTGTTTGTAAGCGGGCGCGGGCCTGCAAGGGGACATGCCATGGATTTTCTAAGCCAGGTAACGGTGGATGGGCTGCGCTTCCTTTCTACGGTGTTTATTTTAATCATCGGCGCCGCCGTCCTTGCGGTGATCGTGATGTATATCGCGGACGCCAGCCAGTCGAAGGATGCGATACGCCATAATTATCCGGTTGTTGGCCGCTTTCGTGACCTGTTTACCCGCCTCGGGGAATTTTTCCGGCAATATTTCTTCGCCCTTGACCGCGAGGAGCTGCCGTTTAATCGTGCCGAGCGCGACTGGATTTATAAATCTGCAAAAGGGCGCAGCAATATCCAGCCCTTCGGGTCGACCCGCAATCTCACGCTTGTCGGCACGCCGATTTTCGTTAATTGCGCGTTCCCACGGCTCGATGAAGAATCGCGCGACCCGCCGCCAGTAGAGTTTGGTCCGTATACGCCTAATTCGTATCTTGCGTCCTCGATCATTAATATTTCTGCGATGAGTTATGGCTCGCTTTCAAAGCCGGCGGTCCAGGCGCTGTCGCGCGGTGCGGGGCTGGCGCGGTGTTATATGAATACCGGCGAAGGCGGGTTATCGCCATACCATCTGGAGGGCGGCTGTGACATCGTCTTTCAGATTGGAACGGCAAAATATGGCGTGCGTGATAAGGCTGGCGGGCTCGACGATAAAAAGCTTGCAGATATTGCGGCAAAACCGGTCGTGAAAATGATCGAGGTGAAGCTTGCCCAGGGCGCCAAGCCCGGCAAAGGCGGTATTCTTCCGGCGGCAAAGGTTGGTCGTGAAATCGCAAAAATCAGGGGCATTCCTGTCGGCAAGGCGTCGGTCTCGCCGAACCGCCATCCGGAAATTGATAATGTTGAAGAGTTGCTCGATTTTGTCGGTCATGTTCGTGAGGTCTCCAACCTGCCGACCGGTTTCAAGACCGTGCTTGGCGCTTATGGTTGGGTCGATGAGCTTTGTGACGCTATTGAGCGGCGGGGAATTTCATCGGCGCCAGATTTCATCACGCTGGATGGCGGTGAGGGCGGCACTGGCGCGGCGCCAATGTCACTGATGGACAATGTCGGCCTGCCGATAAAACAGGCGCTGCCGATGCTGGTCAATATTTTGAAACGCCGGGGTTTGCGCGACCGGATTAAGGTGATCGCCGCAGGCAAACTGGTCACGCCGGCCGAGGTCGCCTGGGCCTATTGCGCCGGCGCTGATATGGTCAACACGGCGCGCGGTTTTATGTTTTCCATCGGCTGTATTCAGGCGATGCGTTGTCACACCAATAATTGTCCAACCGGCGTGACCACCCACAAGAAAAGCCTGCAAGGCGGCCTTGTCCCGGCCGGCAAGGCGCCACGGGTTGCAAGTTATGTCGAAAAGATGCGCAAAGACGTGGCGATGATTGCCCATTCCTGCGGCGCCGCTCATGCGCGCAACCTCAGACCGCATCACGTTCGCATGGTGCGCGATGATGGAACCTCGACGCCATTGGATGTGTTGCTGGCCCACTCGCGTCCGCTTGCGCCGGATGAATATGTAAGTGCTACGGATTAAATCCGCCAGCGTCGAGAAAAGCGATTTCTTCCGGCGTTGAGGCTCGGCCCAACAGCTTGTTGCGATGCGGGAAGCGTCCGAACTGCGCGATAATTTCATGATGTTCGACAGCGTAACGAAGATTATCGCTGACGGACTGGCTGGCCTGGAACAGAGCGACGGATTGTTCCTGTACGGCGAGGCTTTCTGAATGCATGAACGGCATATAGAAAAACGCTTTTTCCCTGTCCGGGCGTTGCTGGTCAAAGCTGCGGGCAAGCGCGTGTTTTGCGGCGTCCAGAGCGAGCGCATCCTGTGCAAAGGCGCGTGCGTCGTCGCGGTAAATATTTCTCGAAAATTGATCGAGCAGAAGGATCAACGCCAGAGCGTCACGCGGGTCGGCCCGCCAGTCGTCGAGGCGGCCGTCACACGCCGCCTGGTGCGCCGTCTTGAAGCGCTCGCATATGGTTTTGTCAAAGGCGGGGTCGCACACAAACCATTGCTCGGGCGTTGCTTCTTCAAACCAGAAAGTGTGGACAGTTTCTGCTGTTGCGCCCGCTAGCGGATCAGACGGCGCGGGCGTCATTAGAGCAGGATCGCATTTTGTTGAATCATATCCTGCTCTAGGTTTTTTGTGGTCGCGTGATCGAACCGGAAAACCGGTACCCACTTTTCCTGATCACGCTCTAGTTCAGTTTGTTGCGCACATCGGCTATCGCCCGGTCGATAAAGGCGGACTGGGCGCCGGTGTCCATGCGCTCTTTAATGATGGTGCGCGCCGCAGCGATGGCAAGATCGGCGGTCTGGCCACGCACTTCCGACAAGGCTTGCGCTTCGGCTCTGGCGATTTTGTCTTCAGCGGCCTTGGCGCGGCGCTCCATCTGCGCTTCGATTTTCTCACGTGCCTCAAGGGTCATCCGCTTGGCGTCTTTTTTCGCCTGCTCGATAATCGCTGCGGCCTCACTTTCAGCTTCGTGCTGGCGGCGTTGATAGCGCGCCAGCAGCTCTTGCGCTTCTTCGCGCATCCGCCGGGCTTCGTTGATTTCATCGGCGATGTTTTGCGCGCGCTTGTCGAGGCCTGAGCCGATCATTTTGTGTAAACCGGCGCGGGCGAAAATGGCGATAACAATGATAAAGGCAAGCGTCACCCAAAACGAGACATTTTGAAGAAGTCCGCCGCTGGCTTCGTGCGCTTGCGCCGCCCCTTCGGCGGCTGCCGCTGCAAGGCTTGTCAAAGAGATCATCAGTTCATCCTCCGGGCCGGGCCGCAGCATCGGCGACAGCACGACTGGCGGCTTCCTCGCTCGGCGCCTCGTCGATCAGCGTTTCAACAACTGCGCGCGCGGTTTCCGCCGCCGCTTCGCCGACCTTTGTTGCAGCTGCCGCTTTCATCTCACCAATGCGCGTCTCGGCGGCAGTCACCTGCTTGGCGAGTTGCGCGTCGGTCTCGGCCTGTAACTCGGAGATTTCGTCGTCCATCTCCGCGCGGGTGTCGGCGGCAATCGCCTGGGCTTTGGTTTTGGCATCCGCCAGCGATTGGTTATAGGCGCTCTCGGCGTCTTCAGCCTGGCGTTTGAAGTCGCCGGCTTGATCGAGGTCGTCGGCGATGCGGTCACGGCGTTCTTCAATGGCGCCGGCGATAGCCGGTAAGAACCGCGTCGACATCAGCCAGTAAAGAATGCCGAAGGTGATCGCCAGCCAGAACAACTGGCTCGGCCACCAGGCGGGATCAAGCTGCGGCAGGCCGGCAGAAGACGCCTCCGCCGCATGGGCTTGGGCCTCTTCGGCGGCGGCTGCCGCGTTTGTAACGATAGCGAAGACGGACAAGGTCTTCTCCTATTTTTAGTCAGCGAGTTAAGTCGCTTAGAACGTGTAGAGAATGATCATCGCGATCGCGAAGCCGAGAAGACCGGTAAATTCGGTCAGCGCGAAGGCGAGAAGCATGGTCGGCTGGTTGGCCGCTGCCGCTGACGGGTTGCGAAACGCGCCCGACAGGAAGTTGCCAAAGATCAGACCAAGACCGACGCCGGCGCCCGCTAGCGGGATTGAGGCCAGGCCTGCGCCAATGAGTTTTGCTGCTTCTGCGTCCATTTTTTTATCACTCCTAAAATATCGTTGAGCCGTTGGTCCCGATGTCGCGGTTGGCTCTTCAAAGCCCGCGCGGGAAATTTGTTAGTGGTCGGCAGCGTGGACCGCGTCATTGAGGTATATGCAAGTCAGCACCGCAAAGACATAGGCCTGAAGCACGGCGACCAGGAATTCCAGCGCGGTGACCGCAACTGCGCCAAAGAACGGTGCAATCCCGAACAACATAACCGCGCCGCCGGCGCTGAGCAACGAGACCACGAAGCCTGCAAACAGTTTCAAGATCACATGGCCGGCGAACATATTGGCGAATAACCGGATGGCCAGGCTCAAAGGCCGCGACAGGAACGAGATCACCTCGATCACAATCAACAGCGGCATCAACCATAAAGGCAGGCCGGAAGGCGCAAACAGCTTAAAGAAGCCAAGCCCATTTTTGTAAAATCCGTAGACAATGACAATCGAGATGGTCAGCATCGCCAGCGCCAGCGTGACGATCAGATGGCTGGTGGGCGTGAATGTGTGCAGCGCGTGCGGAACGCCGGGGAGCGAGGGGAACAAGCCAAACAGATTGGAGACCAAAATCCAGATGAACAGCGTGAACACATATGGGAAGAATTTACGTCCCTCCGGCCCGATCGTGTCGCGCACCAGATCGGAGACAAACTCATAGAACACTTCCGCCATAGACTGGAGCCGGCCGGGGATCAGCGCTGTGCGCCGGGTTGCTGCAAAGAAGAACACAATGATTGCGCCAGTGCCGATCACCATCCACAAGCTGGAATTTGTAAAAGCCAGCAGGTTTGACCCCGTGGGCAGTGAAAAAATCGGAATGATTTCAAACTGCTCCATCGGGCCTTCAACGCGAAACCGGTACATGCTCACTTCCCGTCTTGCGATAACCATCCGCTGTCGGACGATGTCGCGTTTGTTGTTATAAGGACCGCGAAAGGTTCCGCAGTCCGGCCGCAAATCCAAGCCCGATGCCGGCGAGAAGGAACCACGGTTCAGACCCTAACAGGCGGTCGAGCCCAAGCCCGAGCAGCGAGCCGACAAAGATGCCGGCCAGCAACTCTGATGAGGCGCGCATCGCCCGCCCCCATGCCGCACCGCTTGGTTTGGGCGCTTCCGGATCGTCCTCGCCGCGCATTGCGTCAAGTCGCTCCGAAAACGTATCCAGCGGAGGCGGTTGGTTTTTGCCGGCGTTACGCGCCATCAAACTGCCCGAAAACGGGCGCGAAACGAACGCTCGCACCCCTCGAAATCGCGCGGACCATAACGGTGCCGCAACGCAGCGTCAAGCAGCGGATTTTAGAGATAAGACGTTGATTTTTAACGCTGATATCTAGAGCATTTCCGGATACGTGTGACGCGTTGAAAGCTACTCACTTTCAACTCCGATAGAAATGCGGCAAACAAAGAATCCAGAGCAAAGCCATGATTCCATTTAACTCGGATTTGCTCTAGCGCGTCGAGACGATGCGGCGGCTACTGCGCGGCGACCAGCTGCTCGGCTTTGGTGAGATCGACCGAGACCAGTTGCGACACGCCGCGCTCGATCATGGTGACGCCGTAAAGCCGGTCCATCCGCGACATGGTCAGTGCGTGGTGGGTGATGATGATGAAGCGGGTGTCGGTCTCCGCCGCCATCTCGTGCAACAAGCGGCAGAAGCGCTCGACATTGGCGTCGTCAAGCGGCGCATCGACCTCATCGAGGACGCAAAGCGGCGCCGGGTTGGCCATAAACACCGCAAAGATCAGCGCCGTCGCCGTCAGCGCCTGTTCGCCGCCGGACATCAACGACATTGAGGCGAGTTTTTTGCCCGGAGGCGAGGCGTAAATTTCAAGCCCGGCGTCGAGCGGGTCTTCAGAGTCGATCAGCCGCAACTCCGCCTGGCCGCCATTGAACAGACGCTTGAACAGACTGCCGAAATTGGCGTTGACGGTCTCAAATGCATCAAGCAGGCGCTGGCGGGCTTCCCGGTTGAGCCCGCCAATCGCAGCGCGCAATTTACGGATCGCGCTCTCGCAGTCTTCGCGCTCCACACCCAGCTCTTCGAGGCGTTCGCCGACCTCTTTTAGCTCTTCGTCAGCGCGCAGATTAACGCCGCCAAGATTTTCGCGCTCGCGCTTATAGCGTTCCAGCTTGCGTTCAATATCGTCGCGGGCGGGAATGTCTTTGCCTTGTTTGTGTTCGGCGACGCCGAGCAATTCATCCGGCGCGCATTCGCAAGTCTCGTTGGCGATGGACGCGGCTTCTTCAACCCGCTCGGCGGCGGCTTCGGCCTGGGCCTCCAGTCTTGCACGCGCTTCGCGCGCTTCGGCGGCCTCGTGGTCTGCGGCCTTGGCGGTTTTGTCCGCATCCTGAGCAAGCTGTTGGCCAGTCGCGAGCGCATCGGCGTCGTCATTACGACGGGTCTCGGCGATGGCAATCTGGTCGAGCAGGCGGCCTCGTTTTTCGTCAATTTCCGCCGGCGCCTGTGCGGCGACGTCATGGGCGGCGCCTGCCTCGTCTAGCCGGGCTTCAAGCGCACCGATGCGGGCTTGCGCGGTCTGGCTGCGCTGCGCCCATGAGGTCTGTTCGCGCTCAAGCTCGCCAAGCCGGTCGGCGCACATCTGCGCTTCGCGGGCGATATCGTTATAGGCCGCAAGCATTTCGCCGGCCGTCATTCGCGCGGCGGCGACTTCATCGCGCATGGCGGCGAGCGCATCAGACACCAGCGCCGCGTCGGGCAGGGCGGCGCGGTCGTCAATCAGGCCGCGATGGGCAGTTTCGGTTTCACCCTGGTCTTCGATAAGCCGCGCTAAGGTCTCGTCAATCGAACCAATCCGCGCGACGGCGCGTTCATGTTCGCGCTCCAGTCCCGACAGCGCGGCGCGTGCGGTATCAAGCGAACGGCGCGTGTCGGAGAAAAGCTGGCGCGCCTCGCGCTCAGATGTCTGGCTCTGTTTGAGGGCGTTGGCGGCTTCTTCATGCGCCTGGCGTGCGACGACTACGCCAGCTTCGGCGGCGTTGAAGTCGCGTTCAAGAATCAGCAGGCGATTGCGTTGTTCAAGCCGGATGGCGGCGGCGGTTTTTGCATTGGCGTGGGCGACAAAGCCATCCCAACGCCACAAATCCCCGTCGCGCGACACCAAACGGCAGCCGGGCTTTAACGCAGCGCAAATGCGCGCGCCTTCGTGGGGCTCGACAACGCCGATGGCGGCGAGCCGGCGCGTGAGTTGCGCAGGCGCGCGGACAAAGTCGCTTAACGGGCGAATGCCCGGCGGCAATGTCGCTGGCGTCATCTCGCCTGACGTCTCACCCAGCCGCGACCAGTGGGCCGGCGCCGCATCATCTGTCGCCGCGCCAAGGTCATCGCCAAGCGCGGCGGCGAGCGCGTTTTCATAGCCGGGGTCAACGGCGACAAGTTCAATCAGCGGCTGCCATTCGTCACTATCATCGGCGGCCAGAACTTTACGCAAGGCTTCGCGCTCGGCGCCGATTTCGGTGAGGCTTTGCTCAGTGCTGCGCAAAGGTCCGCGCAAGGCGCCTTCATGGCCTTCGGCAGCGGCGCGCTCTTCTTCGGTGCGGTGATGCGCGGCTTCGGCGGCATGGACGGCTTGCTCGGCAGCTGCAAATTTCGCATGCGCCTCTTCCAGCGCGCGCGCCTGTTCCGGCGTCGGCTCAATCAGCTTGCGCTCATCGTGGAAGGCGGCAATCTGGTTGGCGATTTTGGCAAGCCGGCTTTCAGCGCCGGCGATATTGGCGCCCAGGGTCTGGCGCCGGGCCTCAAGCTCCGCCGCCTCGGTGCTTTTTTCGTCAAAGGCGTGCTCAATGCGCTCAAGCGCAGCTGCGGATTTGGCTTTGACCGCTTCGGCTTCCGCCAGACGGTCAGCCTCGGAGGTTTCGCGCGAGGCAAGCTCAGCCTGTTCAAGCGCCAGCGCCTCAGCAGCTTTTTCGGCATCTTCGCGCAGGTCTTTTTCGCGCGCAATATCTTCCTTCAGGCGGCCAATCTCGCCGCCAAGGCGGTTCAGTTCTGCTTCTGCCCGCGCGGCTTCATCATCGAGATTTTCGCGCGCAACAGTCAGGCGGTGGAGCGCGGCGGCGGCTTGCGCTTCTGCAAGACGCAAAGGTTCGAGTGCTGCATGGGCGTCTGTCTGCGCCGTCGTCGCAGCGGCGGCGACGCGCACGGTTTCCTCAATCAGTCCGGAAATTTCGCTAAGGCCGGCGGCGGCTTTTTCCTGTGCGTCAACGGCCTCGCGCCAGCGCAGGTAACACAACATCGCCTCGGTGCGGCGGATGTCACCGGAGACATTGCGATAACGCGTCGCCTGTCGCGCCTGGCGCGCGAGCGCGCCTTTCTGGGTTTCCAACTCGGAGATAACATCGTCGAGGCGATCAATGTTTTGCTCCGCCGCGCGCAGACGCAACTCTGCCTCATGGCGGCGCGAGTGAATGCCGGTAACGCCGGCGGCCTCTTCAAGCAGGCGGCGGCGGTTTTGCGGCTTGGCGCTGATAAGTTCGGCGACCTGGCCCTGGCGCACCAGCGCCGGCGAGTTGGCGCCAGTCGATGCGTCGGCAAACAGGAGCTGCACGTCTTTGGCGCGCACTTCTTTTGAATTGATACGATAGAGAGACTGCGTGCCCTCATCCTTGCGGATGATGCGCCGCGATACTTCCAGCTCCGCATGCTCGTTATATTCAGCCGGCGCGGTGCGGTCGGCGTTATCAAGCGTTAAAATCACTTCCGCCCAGTTGCGTGACGGCCGCATTGAGGTGCCGGAAAAGATCACCGCATCCATGCCCTCGCCGCGCAGCGCCTTGGCCGAGGTTGCGCCCATCACCCACCGCATCGCTTCCAGCAGGTTCGACTTGCCGCAGCCATTAGGGCCGACAATACCGGTCAGGCCGTCGCGGATTTCAAAATCCGTCGGCTCCACAAATGATTTAAATCCGACAAGGCGGACATTGGTAAATCTCACAGCTTCTTCCCGGCAAGCCGGCCCCTGGCGCGCATGTCCAGCAGGCCCTTTAATATTTAGTGACAATGATTGCCGATTCTGCCCTCAAGCCAACCGGCGCATGAGGGCCTGGGGAAACTTATTCTCCCGCTTTTTCAATTGCTTCGTCGAGCGCGGCGGACATCTCATCGGCCGACGAAAAGTGTCGTACGGTTCCGTTGACGACAAAACTCGGGGTCGATCGGATGTCATATTTATCACTCCCGATTTTCACGTTTTCATTAAGAAAATCAAGCAATTCCTCACGACTGATGCAAGCGTCAAGGTCGTCTTCGCTCATCCCCGCCTGGGCGGCGATCTTGATCAGTTCCTCGCGTGGGTTTTCCCCATAAATCCAGGTTTTTTGAGTTTTAAACAAAGTGTCGAGGATCAGGAAATAGGCGTCCATGCCGCCGTCATCAGCGGCGCATCGCGCCAGCATTGAGCCGGCAATGGAAAGGTTGGCCGGTGAAGTCGGGAATTCCCGAAACACGAAACGCACCTTGCCGGTGTCGATGTAATTTTCCTTAATCGTCGGATAAACCTGTTCATGGAAGGTCGCACAATGCGGGCAGGTGACGGAAGCGTATTCGATCACCGTCACTGTTGCGTCGGCGCTGCCGCGGGTCATTTCTGCAAATGCGCCGGTGGCGCTGTCGTCAATGGTCTCGGCGCCGGCGCTGCCAGCGCTGTCTGTGGCCTCATCGGAAGAGGCGCCGCCGCATGCGGCAAGCGCCAGCGCGGCTGCGCCGATGACAAAATAGGCGGGGCGGAAAGAGGGGGCGGAAAACAACATCACAGGCAGGCCTTTCATTAGCTGGCGGCGGCGGGGCAAGGCCGCAGGAAATCGGCGCCGGCGCGGCAACGCCGGGATTGCAGCAAAATCGCGTAAGGCGGCGCCCGGCGCAAGCCCTCAAATAGCGTTATTTGCCGCCATTCTTACGGCTTATCGCAGCCCGGAACGATGACAGCGCCGTCCCTAAAGTTGTGTCATCGCCGCTGAGCGGGGGCGCTGGCGGGCTTTGCCCGGCCTGGCGCTGGGCCGCGCCAGGGCAATGGACGATGGTGATGCGGGCAACCGCACCGGGCCCGAGATAGCGGTTTACCCGCGCCAATAGCGCGTCGGTCTGCATTTGCAGCTGCGCGGCAGCGGCGCCGGAAGGGGCGTGGATTTCCAGCGTTCTGCCAGGGCCGCGCCCAGCAAGCCGTCCCGGACGGCACAGGCCGGCAATATCCGGGCCGGCAATATCCGGCCAGTGATCGCATAGGCCGGGCTCGGCATAGCTGGTTTTTTTCAACAGCCGCGAGAACACCGAAGCGCTGGCGCGGCCGATTTTCGGCGCGGCGCGGCGGACGGGTCTGGTGGTTTTAAAGGTCATGGCGGCTTTACGCATTGGTTCCGCGCCAGCATACAGACAAGCGATGGCTTGCGAAACGCACGGTGTGAAAAACATTTCCCAAACGCCTGGCCAAACCCTTGGCCAAATCCCTGGGCTGCAAATCTCTAAAGCGGTGTTGCGCTGGTATGACTCCAATGCGCGGGTGCTGCCATGGCGCATCGGCCCGCATCAGCGCAAAGCCGGACACCAGCCTGACCCTTACGCAGTGTGGATGTCTGAAATCATGTTGCAACAGACCGCGGTGGCGAGCGTTGCGCCGCGGTTTTTAAAGTTTCTCGAACGCTGGCCGGATGTCGCCGCAATGGCGGCGGCGGACATTGACGAGGTGCTCGGCGAATGGGCGGGGCTTGGCTATTATGCGCGCGCCAGAAATTTGCATAAATGCGCGATGGCGGTGATGCGCGAGCATGGCGGAAAATTTCCCCATACGGAGGATATATTAAAGACACTGCCCGGAATTGGCGATTATACCGCTGCGGCGATTGCAGCGATTGCGTTTGACCGGCTGGCAGTGGTGGTTGACGGCAATATTGAGCGTGTCGTCTCGCGGCTTTTTGCGATTGACAAACCCCTGCCGGGCGCCAAAGCGCTGATAAAACAGCGCGCCGGCGCCATCTGGCCGCAACAGCGCTCAGGCGATTTTGCTCAAGGGTTGATGGATTTGGGCGCTGGCGTCTGTAAGCCCCGGGCGCCAAACTGTCCTGCCTGTCCGCTGGCGGGCCATTGCGCCGCGCAGCGCCTTAGCCGCGCCGAAGACTTTCCGGTCAAACCGGCAACGAGACCAAAACCCTGGCGCAAGGGCGCCGTCTTTGTACTGGTGAATGCGCAAGGCGAGGTTTTGTTTGAGCGCCGCCCGGAAAAGGGATTGCTTGGCGCCATGCTTGGCCTGCCGGGAAGTCCGTGGGCGGATAAGCCGGGCAAAGCTATCGCGCATGCGCCGGCGACGACAAAATGGCGCTTCGCCGGCGCGGTGACGCATATATTCACCCATTTCCACCTGACGCTCGAGGTCTATATCGGCAAGACCCCAAAGGGTTTCCGCCGCGCGCGCGAACAGCAATGGCTGGCGCCGAAGCAAGCACGGCTTCCCACCGTGATGAAAAAGGCGCTAGATTTGGCGCAAACAACAAAGGGGTTTGAAAAATGATTATTCGATTGGCCGGGTTCATCGTGTTTGTCGTCGCCATGCTGGCGCCGGCAAATGCCGGGCAGCGCGAGGGCGATTATCTCTACCGTGTATCAACCGTGCGCGCCGAGACCGGTAGACTGGAAGCATTGCTGGACTGGATCGCGGAGATGAAGGCGTCGGATTATTTCAAAGAAGCCGGCGAACACCCGCCTTTCGTGATGCGCCATAGCCAAGGCGATCAATGGGACCTTTTAAAGATCGAGCCGATGGAAAGCTGGACAGCGTATCATTCAAAGTCAAAAACCAAACGTCGTGCTGCCGCGGCGGAGAAATATGGCGCCCAAGCCGCGCCGGGATTTGCCCTGGTTGCATTTCAGGAAGATCACTTCGCCTATGGGCCGCCTTTGGAGGAGCTGGAACGTGAGTTTGCCGAGAACGGGTTTTATCACATCGAGATGTTCCACGCCGCGCCCGGCCAGACCGGCGAACTTGTCGGTCAACGGCGCATGGAAAACGCGTATCTCGAAGCCACCGGCCAGACCACCAATATGATTTTCCATCGCGCCGCCGGCTCCGATGTCGATGTCTTCACCATCGGCTTTCACAAAAACTTTGTGGCGTTCGCCGCGCCCGCACACGTCACGGATGAAGAAAAAGAGCAGGCGGCGAAAGACGCAGGCTTTAAAGACCGGGCCGATATTTCGTTTTATCTCCGCTCACTGATTTCCGGCCATCACGATACATTGGCGGTGAAGGTGGAGTAGGCGCTGAAAGTTTCCCCGTCGCTGAAAATTTTAACGCCAGGTTTTAACATTTCGGCAATAATCATTTATTGATTGTTGCGTGGTAAAACTAACCCATTATGGATGGATTTGGTTCTATATCTGCGTTCCCCTCGCGCCAGATTTTGGCGGTGACGGGCATGCAGGCCAAAGGTCTCGACCGGTTGGTAAACGATCCGGGCGCGGCGCTGCGCCAGCTTGGCGAGCAATCGTTAACCCAGCGCGCCGGTGACGCTAATATCAGCCAGCGCCCGGCGCCGATCCCAACCGCGAGCGACCGTTCGCTTTCCGGCGCGGTGGTGCGCAGCGCGATTGAAGCCGCGCGCGAGGGCGCTGATAAGCCCGCCACTGCGCAAAAGTCTGAGCAGACTGCGGCGCCGGAAGCCAACGCCAGGCAAGTTAGCGCCGCCAATACTGAGGCCGGAGCTGAGGCTGCTGAGGGGCTGGAAAAAGCCCGCGTGAATTTTGCCGACCAGACGAAGGCCGCCAGTGAAGAAGTTGCCGTGGGCCACGACGAAGAGCACGGCCCCACCGGGCTGACGCCGGAAGAAGAAAAAGCGGTTCAGGAATTGAAGGCGCGCGACCGCGAAGTCCGCGCCCATGAGCAAGCGCACAAAAACACCGCGGGCCGTCATGGCGGCGCGATTTCCTTTTCCTTTCAAAAAGGTCCTGACGGCCAGCAATATGCAATAGGCGGCGCGGTGCCGATCGATATGTCGCCGGAAGCCAGCCCCGAGGCGACCATCGCCAAGATGCGCATTGTCGCGGCCGCGGCGTTAGCGCCGGCTGACCCGTCCGGGCCGGACCGCGCCATCGCGCAAGCCGCACAAGCCCAGATCATTCAGGCAACCGCCGATGCACGCGCCGAGCGCCAGGCCGAAGCCGAGGTGTTGCGCGAGGATACGCGCGTTGACGAAGAAGAGAGCGGCGCCGGTGCGTTTAGTGTTGTTGAGGTTGAGCCGGGCGCGGAAAATACAGCAGGCGTCTTCGCCGTCAGCGATCCTGATAATCCGTATACGGCTCTTAGCGCAATATAGCGGGATGCTCAACGGGGGGGGGGTGGTTGAGCATTGTCGGCGCATTGCATGCCATAATGAAGCGTTAAGTTCACAACTCACTCCGCTCATCCCCGCGAAAGCGGGGATCCAGAAACATGCAAAGCACATCATAACTGGATCCCGGCCCGATCGCAAAGCGATCAATCCATAATCTGCGCGCCTTCGCGCGCCGATCGCAAAGCGATCAATCCATAATCTGCGCGCCTTCGCGCGCGGAGCGCAAAGCGATCACTCCATAATCTGCGCGCCTTCGCGCGCGGAGCGCAAAGCGATCAATCCATAATCTGCACGCCTTCGCGCGCGGGCGCCGGAATGAACGGGGAAAAATAAACCTGCTTAAAGCTGCCGCTGCGCCAATTCTGCAAATTCACATAATAACGGGCGGGTGTCGCGCGGATCGATAATGTCTTCGATGAGGAACTGCTCGGCGGTGCGAAACGGCGAGGTGACGCGTTCGAGCCGGGCTTTGATTTCTGAGAGCGCCGCAGCGGGGTCGTCGGCGCGTTCCAGCTCAGCTTTATAGGCGACCTCCACGCCGCCCTCCATCGGCAGCGAGCCCCAGTCGCCCGACGGCCAGGCGAAACGATATTGAAACCGCGTATGGTCAGACATCGCAGCCCCGGCGACACCATATGCCTTGCGGATGATGACCGACGCCCACGGAACAGTTGTCTCATAGACCGCATTCATCGCCTCAACGCCGCGGCGGATAGTGGCGGCGCGTTCCGCCTCCAGCCCAATCATAAAGCCCGGATTGTCGACCAGATGAATGACCGGCAGGCGGAACTGCTCTGCAAGCGACACAAATCGCCGAGCTTTTTCCGCTGTGTCCGCCGTCCACGAGCCGCCAAGAAAAGTCGGATCGGACGCCAACACCGCCACCGGCCAGCCGTCAAACCGCGCAAAAGCCGTAATCACCGCGCGGCCCCAGCGCCGTCCCATTTCAAACACCGTGCCCTTGTCGGCGACCAGCTCAAGAATGCGGCGCATCGAATAGGCCTCGCGGCTGTTCTCCGGCACGGCGGAGAGAAGTTTTTCCTCCCTGCGGTTCGCTCTGTCATGGGGCGTTGTGCGTGCGGCCCGCGCGCGCCTATGCGCAGGCAGATAGGACAGGAACGTGCGCGCCATCGCAAATGCGTCATCTTCGCTTTCCGCCTCGTCGTCGATGACGCCGTTGCGCGTATGTATGTCCGCGCCGCCTAATTGCTCCTTATCAAGAGCATTGCTTCCGGCGCCCATGCCTGCGACGACCGCCGGGCCGGCGGTGAAAATTTGCGCCAGCCCGCGCACCATCACCGAATAATGGCTAGCGACCATGCGCGCCGCGCCAAGCCCGGCTGTGGGACCAAGGGCGAGCGCCACCACCGGCACGGTTTTCAAATTTTTGACCACATGCTCCCAGCCGGGCACATAAGGCACGTAAGTGAACCCCATATCCTCCAGCATCTTCACCGAGCCGCCGCCGCCAGTGCCGTCGATCATGCGGATCAGTGGGAGCTTCAACTCATGCGCCATCTGCTCGGCCATCGCGAACTTGCGGTGGATCGCCGCGTCCGCTGCGCCGCCGCGCACGGTGAAGTCGTCAGCGGAGGCGACCACCGTCTCGCCATTGATCCGCCCCCGGCCAAAGATGAAATTAGATGGTGAGAAATCGGCAAGCGCGCCAGCCTCGTCATAGGCGCCCCTGCCGGCAATTTTTCCGATCTCACGGAATGAGTTTTTGTCGAGCAGGCGGCGCAAGCGCTCGCGCGCATCCAGCTTGCCGCGCCCATGTTGGCGGCTGAGCTTTTCCGCCCCGCCCATCTTCTCAGCAAGGGCCTGGCGGCGGTTGAGTTCTTCGCGTTGTTTGTCCCAGGACATGGTGCAGGTTTAGCTGGTGATGCGGACGGCGTCTACTCAAACTGGCAGAGCGCTGATCGCTATTTGTGCTACAATGCAAGTCACTCTCATATTGTTGGTAATCAGTTTACAGAGTATATATATAATATGCCGTTACGGCTAAAGCTGACTTGCAAGCCTGGGTAATATTTGCGCCTTGCTATCAACCGGGGATAGTGGCAAGATCACCGCGGTGGCGTAACTGATTTTTCATCCACACCGCATTCTCGGGGGAGCTTATGCGAACGCTATTATCTACTTTGATTTTGTTGCTATTTGCCGCCGGCTGTGCGGGTACGCCGCGAGTATCGGCGCTACATGACCCGCTATACAGGGCGGAAAACCACACCTCTACAATTACGGCGACCGCGCGAGAATCGCGTGATGGCATTCGGGAGGTTTCGATCTCCGCTATTGTCGGTGAGATTACAGCTTGTTCAGGCAGTTTCCTGCCAAGCATCATTCCGTGCCGCCAGAGCGCGGTGGGCATGGGTGTCGTCTGTGTCTATCCGGACGTCACGACGGAGGTAACCTGCGCTCTCCCGATTGCGATTACGCCCCGGCGGATCATCACCTATACCGTTACGGCCCGGTCTGCTGGCGGGCGCACCGCACGCTCGGGCGCCGTTACCTATGCTGGCGGCGCGCCACTGACGCAAGCGAGAGTCAATCTTGGGTTCGTCAATATAACCATCCCGTGGGAGACGGCCAGGCCGGTTCTTTGGCGCACCGATACTCCCTCGTCGTCGACATCACGCGAAGATAAGATAGATTTTGGTTTTGTGCCCGATGAGGATATGCCGAACTATCGCGCATTCACCGACGATCTTCAGCCTATGGTGAGCGCGCTCTTTTACACGGACACGAACCAATTTTCACAATGGACTCGAACCTGGAAGAATGTGTTTAACGTCTGGGCCGGGCCAGATGGCGCGGATGGCGAGGGCTGCACGCGCAGCTTTAATGCGCCCGCCTCCACGGTGCGTGCCATCTTTGACGGCACAGCCATCTTGCATCGTAATGCGTTCCGCGATTGCGCGTCGATCACGCTTGGCGGCGGCGCTGGCACGGCGCAGACAAACCTCGGCGACGCCGCCTGGGTCCTCTTGCATGAATCCGGACATTTCATGTTCGGCCTTGGTGATGAATATGACGGCGGCGGCATTTGGGCGGCGTCGAATCCGAACAATGTCTTTGCCGCTAAGGCGGCATGTGAAAGCGCCTCGTCCGCAAACGGCCTGCCGATTGCGCAATGCGCCGAAATCGGCGCAACGGGCAAATGGCGCAATGATGACGGCAATTCCACAACCATGGAAGACCGCACCCTATCGAGCGATTGGCGAACCTTATCCGCCAAGGCCGTCAACAATATCATCTCGAGTTGCTTTAGCGGCAACTGTTACTAATTGGAGGCGATAATGAACTTACTCTCGAACATACTCGCTATCTTTGTTGGCGCTGCAGTCATCCAATCAGCAGCTGCGCAACCCGCTGGCAATGGGGGTGATCAAAAAGCGCCCTACGCCTCCCACGGCGGGACCGTTCGTGTCCTGCCTGAAAAAGCGATCGATCCGGCGGAAGATCCGTTGAACGCCTTTGCTGAAGAACAAACCGTCGATGGGCTCGTCGTCAGTTTTACAATTGACGGCGAAACCATCACGCTTGATTCGGCGGTCGTTGCGCGAGTGCCGCTTATGGCGGCCAACCGCGAAGGCAAGGATCTTGAGGGCGACATGGTTTTCGTTACCGGCTATGCGGGTGAGCGAGTGGTAGCCAAGGCCGCCGTTCCTGATGTTCTGCGCAATGCTCAGGAAGGTGAGGGCCTTGTCTTGACGACGCGGCGCCAGCTCTCAGTGGTGCTCGCCGCCGACACGCCAATCGATAAGGTGGAGATTGAGGCGCCGGCGACAGATGCCCGCGCCTCGCTTTACACTGGCGGCGCCTATGGCTGGTTTTGCGAAGCCGGGGCGCAAAACAAATGGTGCCTCAGAGGCGATAATCAGTAAGATGATCGTATAAATTTAAATCCAAAACCTGCGGGGGTCGCGCCTCGCGGGTTTCGTGTGACTGTTTACGGGCCGTGATTCAGTGACGGCGCGCCGCCGCTTACCTGCGCATCTCTTTTCTGATTTTGTCCCTTAAAAAATCAATCGGTTTGCGCCCGGTTTTGGCTTCATAGTGCCAATAGGTCCAGCCGTTGCAGGCGGCGGCGTTTTGGACGGCGGCGCCGACCTTGTGGATTGAGCCCTGAATTTCATCTTCGCCTTCTTTCACATAGAGCGAGCCGTCGGCGCGGACTTTTGCTTCATGGTTGCCGCGCGGGGAATAGAGCTTTGCGCCGGGCTTGATGAGACGGGTTTCAACCACCTGACCAAACGGTACGCGCGGCGCCGCTTTCGGGCTCGGCTGGGTCAGGAGGTCGTCGTCGCCCAGCGGTTTGACCGCTGCGATGCGCTTTTTCGCCGCCGCGATGTAAGCCTTGTCGCGCTCAATGCCGATATAGCGGCGGCCGAGATACTTTGCCGCCGCGCCCGTCGTGCCGGAGCCGAAGAACGGATCGAGCACCACGTCGCCGGGGTTGGTTGCGCCGATCAGCACCCGGTGGAGCAGGGCTTCGGGCTTTTGCGTCGGGTGAAGTTTGGCGCCGCCTTCGTCTTTGATGCGCTCTTCGCCGGTGCAGATCGCAAACTCCCAGTCGGAGCGCATTTGCAAATCGTCATTGGCGGTTTTTAGCGCCCGGTAGTTGAATGTGTATTTCGACTTCTTGTCTTTAGCCGCCCAGATCAGCGTTTCATGGGCATTGGTGAGCCGCGTGCCGCGAAAGTTTGGCATCGGATTGGATTTGCGCCAGATGACATCGTTCAAAACCCAAAACCCGGTGTTCTGGATGGCCGTCCCGACACGGAATATATTGTGGTAAGAGCCGATCACCCAAATCGCGCCGTCGGGTTTGAGGATGCGCCGCGCTTGGGCCAGCCATTGCTCGGTAAATTCGTCATAGGCTTTGAACGAGGCGAATTTGTCCCAGTCATCATCGACGCCATTGACGCGGGAATTGTCCGGGCGCGTCAGGTCGCCGCCGAGCTGTAAATTATAGGGCGGGTCGGCGAACACCAGATCGATGCAACTGTCGGGCAGCGCCTTCATCGCGGCGATGCAGTCGCCTTTGATGATGGTGTCGAGATGTTTGTCGATATCGCTTTTATTGGTTTTGTTTTTACGCGCGGTCACTGCCCAGCCCCTATGTTTAAGGAGCGGCACTGTGAGTCGGCGGGAGTCTGCCGTCAAGAGTCGAAGTGAAATTTTATGAACGGAGTCAGGGCGTTAAAGTGTTAACAAAACCTTTCAACACATTGCCGGAGAAGAGTCCGCATACAACATATTGTGGATTGGGGCGAAGCTCTTGCGATGATGTGGGGTGACGCCGTGGGCGGCGAGCGCCTC
>JAJFGE010000071.1 GCA_021776295.1 Hyphococcus sp. | reverse complement strand
GTCTAGATCCTTTGTTGCGCGCCGGCTAGATCCTTTGTTGCGCGCCGGTCCGCGCGCGAAGGCGCGCAGATTATTACCTGACCGCCTTCGCGGTCCCGCGCCCGAAGGGGCGCAGATTATTACCTGACCGCCTTCGCGGTCGGGGTGCGAAAAACCGGCCTCATCCTGAGCGAAGTCGAAGGGTCCACTGTTTCGCCCGGCGCTCTAGCAGCGGTTCTCTTAGCCCGTTCCGGTGCAAATGGAAGTCACATCCACGATACGTTTCCGTTACTCAGTGTGAAGCAGAATGAACTCAAAATCCAACAAAAGCCGCATCAAATCAGGGGCGGGGCCCAAATATGCCGGTTCCAATCCGTACAGAGGTCGCGCCAAGCTGCGCAGCGATCGCGTAGTCGGCGCTCATGCCCATGCTGAGACCGGCAAGGGTGTTGCGCGCGGCGATTTTGGCCAAAAGCGCAAAATAGGGCGCTGGATCACCATCCGCCGGCGGAATGCACATCAGCCCGTCAATCGTCAGGCCATATTGCTCGCCGCAGAGCGCCAGGAAAGCGTCGGCCTCGCGCGGGACGACGCCCGCCTTCTGGTCTTCCTCGCCAATATTGACCTGCACCAAAAGCCTCACGCGCCGGCCCTGTTTTTCCATTTCCTGGGCCAGCGCCCGGGCAATCTTCGGCCGGTCCACCGTTTCAATTACATCGAATAACCGAACTGCATCCGCCGCCTTGTTCGATTGCAAAGGGCCTATTAACCGCAACTCGACATCCGGGAACTGCTCACGCAGGGCCGGCCATTTTTCCTGCGCCTCCTGCACGCGGTTTTCTCCAAAAACCCGCTGACCGGCGACGAGCGCCGGTAAAATCCGCTCCGCACTTTGCTTTTTCGTCACCGCCGTGATGGTTACAGCGCCGCGTCTGCGGCCAGCCTCTTTCAGCGCATTATTGATGTCTTCGCTAATGGCTCGAAGATTGGCGGCGGGGTCGGTAGGATGAGGGCTCACGGAGGACAGGACCATTTTGAATAACCCCGGACAAACCGCCCGGATGCGCAGTGCAAAACTAGCCGCCGCCGCGCAAAGCCTCAAACAGGCGTCAGGCGTCAGTGGCGCGGCATTTTGTCTGGCTTTTCTCACCGACCGCGCGCGCGCGCCACAGCCGGAAATCATTATTGATGGGCTGCCGCCAGGCGCCGCTGTCATCTTGCGCGATTATGAAGCGCCGGACCGCACCGCGCTGGCGCAAAAGCTGAAAGCCCTGTGCCATGCGCGCGGCGTGTTATATCTGGTCGGCGCCGATCTCGCGCTCGCGCATGCGATTGGCGCTGATGGCGTCCATTTCCCGTCCCGGACAAATATCCGCCCGGCGCCGGGGATGATCGTCACTGCCGCTTGTCACTCGGCGCGGGAGCTGGAAAAGGCCGCCGCCGGCGGCGCACAATTGGCGCTCTTGTCGCCCGTCTTCGCCACCCAAAGCCACCCCGGCGAGCAAACGCTTGGCGCGGCGCGCTTTAAATCCATCGCCCGCACATCACCCTTGCCGGTGCTGGCGCTTGGCGGCGTTGACGCGACCAATACAAGCCGCCTAGCTGGGCGCAACGTGACGGGCCTTGCTGCAATCAGCGCATTTTTGCCGGATTAATTCTGCATTTCGACCAGCGTCCATACGCCGAGAACATTTCCAGACGGATCGCGAAAGTGAAACCGCTTGCCGCCCGGAAACTCATGACGCTCAGTCACCTCGCCGCCAGCCTCAATCACCCGCTTCTCTGAAGCCTCAAGGTCATCTGCATAAAGAATAACCAGCGTGCTGCCATTGACCGGCGTCTCGCCGCCGCGGATGCCGCCCTCAATGCCGGCGCCGGAAAAACTCACATAGGTTGGCGCCCAGTCCTGAAACTCCCAGCCAAAAGCTGCGGCATAGAACGTCTTGGCGACGCTCAGATCTTCTGCGGCGAACTCTACATAATCTATGTGATTGTTGGTGTGGGGCACGACGGCTTCCTCCGAAGAATGCGTTGTCGCCACATCTTGAGCGTTGCAACCAGCAAGTGCAATCACAAACCCGGCCGCAAAAAACACTACTGACAGTTTCATAGTTTCTCTCCCAAAAGGCCCAAAAGAAAAACGGGATGGCGCAAAGGCCATCCCGGTTCAGTATCCCCTCTAAGCTTTAGGCGCTTAGAATTTTTAGAATTTGATCGAGCTTTCGATCACGACCGTGGTGGCCTCTTGCGGGCCTCCTGCGGCAATAGGTTTTATGGATTCAACATATTGGGCGGCGGCGCCAATGGTGATGCCGCGCTTCAGCACATAGGTAACACCGGCCTGCGCTGTCTGCGTATCGCGAAATAATGTCGGGTCAAGCGGGTTTGGCCCGATCGCATTGGCTTCCGACTGGCCATAGCCGAGCATAAAGCCCCAATCGCCGCTGTCCTCACCGGTCTGGAAGGTGATGCCGGCGTCAAAGGCAAGGTAGTTGTCATTGTTGACGGTCGCGAGCCCGGAATTGGTGTTCTTCACAGAGCCGCCAAGGGTGATGCCGCGATAAGCAAGGTTTAATCCAACAGAATAAGCCTCATAATCATCATAGACCGGAAGCGCCGCAACTGTGTCCTCATCGGCTGTCACATAACTCGCGCCAACACCAAGCAGCAGCCGGTCGCTGCCCAGGCTTATCGGTTTTTGATAGTAAAGCGCCGCCTCAACAGCATTGTCCCACCGCGAGGTTTCCGTCAGCATAGTTCCGTCCGGCGAAATCAGGAACCCGCCTTCCGGCGCGCATAGACGGTCGCCGCAATTGCGCAAGGACGGCGAATAAGAAACCCCAAGCTGCAGGCCGCCAAGCGCGCCGCCGAGCAAATTCGCCGGCGGCATATAGGTAATCTTTGTCGAATATCCGGTAAAGTCATTGACGGTGTGAACGTCATTCAGACCCGATAGGTCCGTACGCCAATCATTAACATTGATCGCGCTGAAAATTGTCGGCGAGGTGACGGCAAGCGTCCGCGCAATGCCGCGATCACGGCCAACAATGACCTGACCGAAGCTACCGCGCGCATAACCATAAGCGCCTTGCAGATAAGCATCGCTGCCAAGCGGCGCGATGCCGCGGGGGCCGCCAATCAGAAGGCTCGAAAACCGCCCGCCGCCAAACATTTGATCGGGTTGGTCCGCATCAAGACGGCCCTCAACCACAGCGCCAATTTCAACGCCGTTATCAAGAATAGTTGACCCCTTTAACACGATTTCCGCATTGGCGTCGGCTTTTGCGTCGCCCTCGGTGACGCCGGCGACAAGGCTCGCCTCACCCGAAACTTCAATTTCTACCGGATCGGCGCCATAAGCGGCGCCGGCGGTCAAAGCCGCAGCGCTCACGCTCAAAAATGCCATCCGTAGAACGGTCATTGCTCATTCTCTATCAGCGGCCTGCATCCATGCAGTTATAGGCCACGCCACGCTTCAAACGATTGCCCCGCCAACCGTTCGAACAAAACTTAAATTTCCGCCAGAAACCGCGTCTTAAGCAGTTTCCGCCAAAAAGCCCCACGCAACGCCCCTCGGTCCGCCTGTAGCTACCGCAAAACCTTGCCTAATTCGCGACACTGTCTAGCGGCATAAAGTTAACAGCTTTATGACCTTTGGGGATAATGGCGCCCGAAATTGGAAGGTTCAAGCGTTCTGGCCCCTCTTGCGTTGTCTAATTGCTCGGTTGTGGTAGGAAAGCCACGAAATCGGCCCCGCCCGGACCGTTAACCCCTTGGACTGTTAACCAAGACAGAATTGGAATATCGACCTATGACGCGCGAAAAAGCCCCCTTTTTCAAAGTGCTAGCCCTTGCCAGCGCCGCTTTATCGCTGGTTGCATGCGGCGGCGGCAAAGGGCTTTCCGACAGCCGCAACGCCTCCTTGCCGTCCTATTCAACCGGCAAGGGCTCTCAAGCCACTACTGTGAACCGCTATTTATGGGCCGCCTCGCTCGAAACCCTAGATTTTCTGCCGATTTATTCCGCAGACCCAATTGCCGGTCTGATCATTTCCGATTGGTACAGCAACCCTGAATCTCCGAGCGAACGGTTCAAGACCACGGTCTACATTCTCGACAGTGCATTGCGCGCCGACGCCTTGCGGGTTTCGGTATTTCGTCAGACCCGCGCCGAGGACGCAGACTGGACCGATGCAACGGTTAATCCAGCGACCGGCCGGGAGATTGAAAACGCCATCCTCACACGCGCACGCCAGTTGCGGCTAAACATCCTCGACGACTGAGACAGCAGAGGTTAGGGAGTGGGGATTAGAGAAAATACCGCTATTTTCTGATGTCCCCCAATCCATAACCCGTAGTCACTATCTGTCATGTCCCGTTACAATCCGAAAGAAGCCGAACCGAGATGGCAGGCCCGCTGGGAAGCGGCCGGCGCCTTTGCGGCTGACACCGGCGGCGGCAAACCGAAATACTACGTGCTTGAGATGTTTCCCTACCCTTCAGGGCGCATCCATATCGGCCATGTGCGCAATTACGCGATGGGCGATGTTATTGCGCGCTACAAAAAAGCCGCTGGCTTTAATGTTCTCCACCCGATGGGCTGGGACGCCTTCGGCATGCCCGCCGAAAATGCTGCGATGCAGACCGGATCGCACCCGCGCGACTGGACATACGCCAATATCGACATCATGCGCGGCCAGCTCAAACAAATGGGGCTATCGATTGACTGGTCGCGCGAATTTGCGACCTCTGACCCGGACTATTACGTCCATCAGCAGCGATTGTTTTTAGCTTTCTGGAAGCAGGGCTTTGCCTATCGCAAGGAAAGTTCGGTCAATTGGGACCCGGTCGACAACACCGTTCTCGCCAATGAACAAGTGATTGACGGCAAGGGCTGGCGCTCGGGCGCAGTGGTCGAACGGCGCAAGCTGTCGCAATGGTTTTTGAAGATCACCGATGCCGCCGACGATCTCCTCGCCGCCCTTGATGACGGGCGCCTGGCCGGCTGGCCGGACAATGTTCGCACCATGCAACGCAACTGGATTGGCAGGTCAAACGGCTTGGCCATGAAGTTCCGTTTTGCCGCCGCAACAAGTTCCGAAGAGGGCGCCGACAACTATGCGCCACCACCAGAGTTTGAAGACGGTATAGAAATTTTCACGACCCGGCCGGACACGCTGTTTGGCGCCAGCTTCATTGCCATTGCACCGGATCATCCGCTTGCGATGCATTTTGCACAAAGTGATTCCGGTCTGCGCGCCTTCATCAGCGATTGCCAAAAGCTCGGCACTTCTGAAGAGGCGGTCGAGAAGGCGGAAAAGCGTGGGCACAAACTCAACGTCGAAATGGCCCACCCGTTCGACGATCGGCGCCTGCCGGTCTATGTCGCCAACTTTGTGCTGATGCAATACGGAACCGGCGCGATCTTCGGCTGCCCTTCCGGCGACCAGCGCGACCTCGATTTCGCACACAAGTATGGCCTGGCCATACCGCCCGTGGTGCTGCCGCCCGAGGCGGATCCGGCGACTTTCACGATAAAAGCCGAGGCCTATACCGGGCCAGGCACGCTGATTAACTCCGGATTTCTCGACGGCATGACGACCGGGGATGCGATTGCTGCGGCGACCGCTAAAATCGAGGAAATGGGGCTGGGTAAGGGGGTGACGCAATATCGCCTGCGCGATTGGGGCGTTTCGCGGCAACGCTATTGGGGTTGTCCAATTCCGGCGATCCATTGCGGCAAATGCGGCATCGTGCCGGTTCCGGAGGCGGATTTGCCGGTGAAACTGCCCGCCGAGGCCGATTTTTCCGAGCCCGGAAACCCGCTTGACCGGCACCCGACCTGGAAACATGTGAGCTGCCCCGAATGCGGCGCCAAGGCGCGGCGCGAGACCGACACGTTCGATACGTTCGTTGATTCCTCGTGGTATTTCGCACGATTTGCAGCGCCCGATCCG
>JAJFGE010000008.1 GCA_021776295.1 Hyphococcus sp. | reverse complement strand
CCACAGCGGCAACTTGCCGGCGTAATGTTCAATCAGCAGGCCGATAAAACGTTCAAACGTACCGAATACAGCGCGATGAAGCATCACCGGGCGCTGGCGGGCGCCGGTCTCATCTACATAACTCGCATCAAGGCGCTCAGGCAGGATATAGTCGAGCTGGTAAGTGCCGGCCTGCCAAGTCCTGCCAATCGCGTCGGTGAGGTGAAACTCAAGCTTCGGCCCATAAAAGGCGCCCTCGCCTTCAGCGAAATCAAAATCAAGCCCGGCGGCGGTGAGTGACTCAGCAAGCGCTTTTTCGGCGCGGTCCCATGTCGCGTCATCGCCAGCGCGCATCTCCGGGCGCGTCGCCAGCTTATAGGCGATGTCCGTCATGCCCATATCTTCATAAACGTGCGCGAAGAGTTCGAGAAAACGCTTTGTTTCCTCAATAATCTGATCTTCACGGCAAAAAATATGCGCGTCATCCTGGGTCATCTGACGCACGCGCATCAGCCCATGCAGCGCGCCATGGGCTTCATTGCGATGACAACACCCAAATTCCGCCATTCGGATCGGCAAATCGCGATAGGATTTGATGCCCTGTTTGAAAATTTGCACATGTGCCGGGCAATTCATTGGCTTTAGCGCCATGAGATCAGCGTTGCCCGTCAACACCGGCGCATCGTCGTCCATGGACGGAATTTCATCGGGCACGACGAACATACTGTCACGGAATTTCGACCAGTGCCCGGACATCTCCCACAGCTTGGCGTCGAGAAGTTGCGGCGTTTTCACTTCCACATATCCGTCTGCATCTAGCTGGCGCCGGATATAGGCTTCGAGCGCGCGCCAAATGAGAAAGCCATGGGCGTGCCAGAACACCGAGCCTTGCGCCTCGGCCTGGAAATGAAATAGATCCATCTCGCGGCCAAGCTTTCGGTGGTCACGCTTTTCAGCTTCCTCCAGGCGCAAAAGATACGCCTTTAATTCCTTCTCGCTGACCCAGGCGGTACCGTAGATGCGTTGCAACATCGCATTGCGGTGATCGCCGCGCCAATAGGCGCCGGCAACCTTCATCAGCTTGAAGGCTTTGCCGATATGCCGGGTCGAGGGAAGATGCGGGCCGCGACAGAGGTCATGCCAGTCGCCGTGATAATAAATGCTGATGTCTTCGCCCTCGGGCAGGTCGGTGATGATTTCGGCTTTATAGCTCTCGCCGAGCGCCTTGAAATGCGCAATCGCCTCGTCGCGACCCCACACCTCTTTACGGGTCGGGCGCGCCTGATCAACAATCTGGCCCATGCGCTTTTCGATTTTCGCAAGATCATCGCTAGAGAAAGGCTCGTCTCGCGCAAAGTCGTAAAAGAATCCGTCGGCGATATTCGGCCCGATCGTCACCTGGGTGCCCGCAAACAGCTCTTGAACCGCCTGCGCCAACAGATGCGCGGTGTCGTGGCGAATGATGTCGAGCGCGTCGGGATGATCGCGGGTGATGATTGCTACCGTCGCATCCCCGGCAATCTCGCCAAACAGATCGCACACCACGCCATCGACCTTCACCGCCAGGGCGCCTTTCGCCAATGACTTGGAAATGGACTCTGCAATGTCGGTTCCCGTCACGGCGCCGTCATATTGGCGTTGCGATCCGTCGGGAAGGGTAATGGCGACCATGGTGGTTTTTCTCATATTTTGCGGGCGCGAAGATAGCCCCGACCCTTCTCAAAGGCCGGGCGGTTCGTCAAGCTTGGCTGGTGTTTTCTGCGGTTTTCCGACCCCTCTCTCGGTCCAGGCCCAGTCACCGAGGCGCCAGATTTGCCACCATGCGCCGCCCGGACCTTTCGGGACCGGATCGATGCCGTGGCTGCCGAAAGGGTGGCAGCGCGACAGCCGCGAGACGGTGAGCCAGAAGGCGCGCCATAGCGAATGCTGGTGAAACGCTTCGGTGGCGTAATCAGAGCAGCTCGGATAGTGCCGGCAGCGGGCGCCGAAGAAATACAACACCGGCGATAGCGTGCGCTTATAAAGCCAGAGGGCGCCGAGGGCGGCGGCTTTAACGATATTTCCGAGCGCTGTCATTTCCCGTTCTCGTTTTATTGTGTGTACGGACTGCATATGCAGGCCGGGCGCGCACGACAAGCAAACCGCTTCCCGCCGCTCCGGCTCAAACCTCAAAACCTTCACTTTAAGCATCATAAGGCGCCGCAAACCCGTGAGGATAATTTTTCACTAAATATAGGTTTTATCGCCAACGACCCTCTCAGGGTTGTAAATTTTGCAATGCCGCACAACCAGAAGGGGCGCGCCTTCAAGGGGTAAAACTGCCGTTCTGGACCGGGAAGGGCATCGCGCGCCGGCGGCGAAAAATTATTTCCTTAGTTTGCGACGGACTGACATTGCTGTACCGTTTAAAGCCATGCGGGGGCGCGTCGTCATTTTGGGAAGGATACCGCCTTGTCTGCAACTATCAGTAAAACCCGTCTCCCCGCGACAATTCTCATCACCGCCCTTGCCGCTACGCTGCTCGGCGCCTGCGCTACTAGCTCATCTGGTGAGGCGCGCGGGCCTGCTCCGGCGATAAACCAGCCCGAGCGATTATTAGCTCATGCCCGCAACGTCCAGGCCGAAAAGGGGTGCGACAAAGCCATTCCCACCTATCGGGTGATCGCCGGTTTCGGCGAGGGCTACGAAGTTGCGCAATATGAGCTTGGCGCTTGCCTGTTGGAGACCGCGCCGACCACCAAGCAGGCCGCTTTGCTGACGCAAGAAGGCCTGTTCTGGCTGCGCCGCGCCGCATGGGCCGGCAACGCCCGCGCGCAATGGCGCCTCGCCATGGTGTTGAGCGGCGCGCCATCGCCATATGCTGAAAATGTGGGCGCCGTTCCGGCCGAGGCGATGGGTTGGGCGCTGGTCTACAAAGAAAACTCTAGCCGCGAACTCTATGGTCTCGCCCCGGTCTATCCGAAAGTCCTCAACCACCTCAACGTGACGCTGCCGCAAAGCGCCAAGGCTGAAGCAACAACCTTCGCCGCCGATTTCGCCGAGGTCAAAATGGCGATCTTCACGCCGCCAGCGCAGGATCCAAGCGTGAAAAAAGCTGACAAACTACGAGACCAGGAGCATCGCCGCCCGGGCCGACGTGTAACGCAGACCGCAAGCCGGTAGAGGCATTCTCAACCGAGGCATGAACGAAAAAGTCTGAATAAAAATCGCCGCCGCAAAACTCATGCGGCGGCGTTCCCTCCCCAAAACGCGCTAACCGGCGCGCGTCTATTCGGCCGCAGATCTAAACTGCGCGTTCTCTGTCGACTCGCCCATGGCCGTGGTCGAGGCCTGGCCGCCGGAAAGCGTTTTCGCGACGAGATCGAAATAGCCGGTGCCAACCTCGCGCTGATGACGGGTCGCCTGATAGCCGTGCTGCTCGGACGTAAACTCCGCTTGCTGAAGCTCTGAGTATGCCGCCATGCCGCGCTCACGGTAACCGCGCGCCAGCTCGAACATGCCGAAATTGAGAGAATGGAACCCGGCCAATGTGACAAACTGGAATTTATAGCCCATCGCGCCAAGCTCGCGCTGGAATTTTGCAATTGTTTCCTTGTCGAGATTGGCTTCCCAGTTAAACGACGGCGAGCAGTTATACGCCATCATTTTGCCGGGATATTTCTTCTGGATCGCCTCGGCAAACCTCTTTGCGTCGTCGAGATTGGGCTTGGAGGTCTCCCACCATAACAGGTCCGCGCTCTTGCCGTAGCTGAGGCCGCGGGCGATGCAATGGTCAACGCCGACGCCTTCTTTGATGCGGTAGAAGCCTTCGGGCGTGCGGCCCTGGTCAAAGTCGATAAATTCGTGGTCACGCTCGTCAATGTCCGACGTGATCAGCTTGGCCGATTCCGCATCGGTGCGCGCCACCAGAACGGTGGCGACGCCAGCGACATCGGCTGCCAGCCTTGCGGCATTCAAATTGCGCTCATGGGCTTTGGTTGGGATCAGGACCTTGCCGCCGAGATGGCCGCATTTTTTCTCAGAGGCGAGCTGGTCTTCGAAGTGAACGCCAGCCGCGCCAGCTTCGATATAGGCTTTCATAATCTCATAGCAGTTTAACGGCCCGCCAAATCCGGCTTCGGCGTCGGCGATGATGGGTAGAAAATAATCCCGCTCGACATTGCCTTCGGCGAACTCAATTTGGTCGGCGCGCGCGAGCGCGTTGTTGATGCGCTTGGCCAGCTCGGGGCCGGAATTTGCGGGGTACAAAGACTGATCGGGATAGGTCTGCGCGGAAATGTTGGAATCGCCCGCGACCTGCCAGCCGGAAAGGTAAATCGCCTTCAGCCCGGCCTTGGCCATCTGCACCGCCTGATTGCCCGAAAGCGCGCCGAGCGCATTGATGTAGTCTTCAGATTTTAACAACTCCCACAGTCTGTTGGCGCCGCGTTCGGCAAGCGTGTGGGTGAGCTGCACCGAGCCGCGCAGGCGGGCGACTTCATCAACATCATAATTGCGCTCAATCCCGTCAAACCGGCCTGCCGGCGCGGAGGGCGTCAACTTTTCAAAATCCGACATTACAAATACCCTTTTTCAAATCTGAACTGGCCCATGTTGCGCCGGCCCATTGCGCCGCACAAATAGAAACGGGTCATGCCGTAGGCTTACTAACCACCGTTATTGTAATGCTGTTATGTTTGTAATATTGTACTATGGTAGCCGTATGGTTAAAGATTCATTCCACATTCGAAACAATATCTAAAACCTGCTAGGGACCGCCTGAATGGCCGCTGAATCAAAACGCCTGTTTATCGGCCCGCGGCTGCGCCGAATCCGCCGCGAGCTTGGCCTGACCCAGGCGCAGATGGCCGCGGATATGGACATCTCGGCCTCCTACATCACCCTGATTGAGCGCAATCAACGCCCGCTGCCGGCCGATCTCTTGTTGCGCCTGGCGGAAACCTATGCCCTCGACCTCAGTGTTTTTTCAACCGGCGAGGACGAGACCTTCGCCCAGCTTGAGGCTGCGCTTACCGACCCGATCTTCTCTGAGCTGTCGGTCGGGCGCGAGGATGTGCGCGATCTTCTGTCCGCCAATCCGGCCATGGGCGAGGCCGTCGCCGCGCTTTATAAATCCTATCGCACCAGCCAGTCGGCGGTGATGGAGGCGCGCGCCGCCGGCCGCGCCGGCCCGGCCGATCCGCTCGAAGAAGCGCGCGAATTTATCGCCGCGGCGCGCAACTATTTTCCGGCGCTTGATGAGGCCGGAGAAGAAACGGCGCGGGCGCTGGGCGCTACTGGCGGCGGCCTGATGGAGGCGCTCAGTGAACGGTTTAAAAAACGCCACGCCCTGACATTGCGGATTTTGCCCGCCGACATCATGGTCGGCGCCTATCGCCGCCACGATCGCCACCGCGCACAAATCGCCATTTCAGAGACCCTCGATCAGGCGAGCCGTGTGTTCCAGGCCGTCCTGCAGTTGATTTTACTGGAGCAGGGAAAGACCCTTGACGATACCGTTAATGCGGCCTCCTTCGACAGTGATGCCGGGCGGCGCCTGGCGCGCGCGGCGCTCGCCAATTACGCCGCTGGCGCGGTTATATTCCCATACGAACGGTTTCATGCCTCACTCGGCGATCTAAAATATGATATTGAAGCGATCAGCCGGCGCTTTGGCGCCAGCTTTGAGCAGGTCTGCCACCGCCTGACGACCATGCAGCGCCCCGACCGGTCAGGCATTCCATTTTTCTTCTTGCGCATCGACGCCGCCGGCAATGTCTCAAAGCGATTTTCCGCGGGCGTGTTTCCGTTCGCGCGCTATGGCGGCTCGTGCCCGTTGTGGAATATTCACGAAGCCTTCCGTACACCGCACAAAATTATTTCGCAGACCGTCCAGCTGCCCGATGGCGAGACTTATTTCTCGCTCGCCCGCACCGTTCATGGCGGCGAGGCCGGGTTTGGCGCGCCGAAGGCGGAACGCGCGGTCGCGCTTGGTTGCGAGATAAAACACGCCCATCAGCTGATCTATACCGCAGGCGTCGATTTTCAGACCGCCGCGCCAACGCCGATTGGCGTCACCTGCCGGCTCTGCCCCAGGCCCGGATGCGCCGCGCGCGCGCATCCGCCGCTCGAACGCCGGCTCATCATCGATGAACACCGCCGCATGGCGACGCCGTTCTCTTTTGCGTTTGATTGAGACGAAGCGTTATTGCGGTTGAATGTGCGATCCAATAGGCTTGACGCTAATCTCTATCGGTAATTTCAACTCTTTTTGGCTTCAACTCATTTAGGGGTATGGCGAATGGCTCGCAAGCTTCGAATCTTTCTTCTCTCAACCGCTGCAGCAACGCTGCTAGCAGGCTGCGGCGAAGGCGCTAAAACATCCGCACCGGAAACCAGCACCGCCGCAAGCAGCGCCACAACCAGCGAAGCGCAATCGCAAACCGGGGCCATCAACGTCTGGTTTGAAACTGAGTTCGAGCGCCAGGTTGCGCGCTCGCCAATGTTTCAAACCTTCCTTGGGCGCAGAACAAATTACGATAAGTGGGATGACGCCAGCGATGAGTTTGCGCGTCAATCCCATGCCCTGGAACTGGCAGCGCTAGCGGAGATGCGCGCGACATTCGCGCTGGAAGGTCTAGGGCCCCAAGCGCAGCTTTCTTACCGGCTTGCAGAATACAATACCGAGCTTGCCGACCGGCGATTTGCCTTCCGCAATCACTGGTATGCCTTCAGTCAGTTCAGGGGGCCGCATTCAGGCGTGCCGTCTTTTTTGATCAACCAGCACCGCATCAATAATGTTGACGATGCGGAAGCCTATATCGCGCGGCTCGCCGGCGTTGAAGACTATCTCGGCCAGCACCGGCAAGTTGCGGAGGATCAGTTCGCCCGCGGCATTAATCCGCCGAACTGGTCTTACCCGCAAATGATCGCGACCTCGCAAAATATCATTTCCGGCGCGCCTTTCGATGATAGCGGCGAACCGTCAACGCTGCTTGCGGACTTCACCAAAAAACTGGATGCGCTGGAGGCCAGCGACGCGGTTAAGGCCGACCTCCTCGCCCGTGCGCGCGAGGCCATGACCAATTCGGTGAAGCCGGCCTATGGAGCGCTGATTGCAATGTTTGAATCTCATGCCGCGACGGCGGCCAATGATGACGGCGCATGGAAGTTACCCGATGGCGGCGATTATTATGCGCTTCAGCTCGAGGCGATGACCACAACGACAATGTCGCCGACGGAAATCCATGATCTTGGCCTTAGCGAGGTTGCGCGCATTCATGGCGAAATGAACACCATCAAAGACGCTGTCGGCTTTGACGGATCGCTGGAGGAATTTTTCATTTACATGCGCACCGATCCGGATGAAAAATTTACCTATCCAACCACGGATGATGGGCGCGCACGCTATCTGCAAGAGGCGACGGAAATCATCGACACGATGCGCGGCCGTCTCGACGATTTATTCCTGACCAAACCGAAAGCCGACCTCATCGTCAAACGCGTCGAGCCGTTCCGCGAGCAGGCGGCGGGCAAAGCATTCTATCAGCGGCCGGCGCCGGACGGATCGCGCCCCGGCACCTATTACGCCAATCTTTACAATATGGCCGACATGCCGAGCTACCAGATGGAAGCGCTCGCCTATCATGAGGGCATTCCCGGCCACCACATGCAGCTTGCCATTGCGCAAGAGCTCGAAGGCCTGCCCAGCTTCCGCAAATACGGCGGCATCACCGCCTATACCGAAGGCTGGGGGCTCTATTCAGAATATATCCCTAAAGAGATGGGCTTTTACGCCGATCCCTATTCCGACTTTGGCCGCCTGGCGATGGAGCTTTGGCGTGCGGCGCGGCTGGTCGTCGATACCGGCCTTCACGACAAAAAATGGGCGCGGCAAGAAGCGATCAATTATCTCCTCGCCAACACGCCGAACCCCGAGGGCGACGCCATCAAGGCGATTGAACGCTACATCGTCATGCCGGGTCAGGCGACTGCCTACAAAATTGGCATGCTGAAAATTCTTGAACTGCGAGGACGCGCTGAAGCCGCGCTCGGCGATGATTTCGATGTTCGCGCATTCCACGACATTGTCCTGAAAAACGGCGCCGTGCCGCTGGCGATCCTCGAAGAAAACGTCGATGCCTGGATCGCCGAGAGCGAGGCCACTTAAGTAGCGCTCGAACAGAAAAACCCGGCGCAGCCTATTGTCGCTGCGCCGATGGCGCTTGCCAGCATGACGATCTTTGTCCTGACGGGAGTGGTTTGGTGCGAAACAGTTTGGTCTTAGTTGTTTGTCTTACGCAACCCACGCTCGGGAGCTGACATTTGTCAACACCTTACCACATCCTCATCTTGACGGACGGCCGGCCGGGTCATGAAAACCTGTCGGAAGGAATCGCTGCGGCAATAGCGCGAACGCGATCGACCGAAACATCACGGCTGGTGGTCAAGCGCGGGCGCTGGCCTGGGCGATTGTTGGCGTGGCTTGCCAATAGCGGATTGGCGCCGGACCGGCTCTTGGTGCAAACTTATGGGTTGACGGTCGACCAGTTGCCACCTTGCGATCTCATTATCTCAGCGGGCGCTGAGACGCTGGCGGCCAATGTTTGGAGCGCGCGCTTGTTAGGCGCGCCAAGCATTTTTTATGGGTCGTTGCGCGCGTTTCGCGCGACGGATTTCACGTTGGTGCTTGGCTCTTACAAGGTCGCGACAGACGCGCCGAATATGCACATGTTCTTGAAGCCCAGCGCGATTAATCCGGAGACTTATACCACGACCGGCAAGGACATTGGCCTCATTCTTGGTGGCGATGCAGGGGGCGTCCGGTTCCGGATGGGCGACTGGCGAAGGCTTGCGGGACTTGTTGAAGAGACCCATCAGCGCCACGGGAACCAGTGGCGGATCAGCAATTCACGACGCACGCCAGAGGCGGCGAGTGAGCTGTTCCGCGCGCTGGCTGCGCGCGCGGATTATCCAGCAGTGCGGGCATTCACCGATGTGCGCACCGCAGAGGCGGCACCGCTCTCAACAATATTCGCCGCCTGCGCACGGATCATCTGCACGGCTGATTCCAGCAGCATGGTGTCGGAAGCCGTTTGGGCTCGTCGACGCGTGATTTCCGCCGCGCCTGAAGAATTCCGTCTGCCATCGCGTGAGCAGGCTTATCGGAGCTGGCTCAGCGGGCAGGCTTGGTGCGTAGCCGCGCCGATAGCGTCGCTATCGGCGGCGGTGCTGTTTGAGATGTTTGATGCGACCGAGCCGATGTCGGATAATCCGCAGACCGTGCTTGCTGCGCTGGTGGCGACAGAGCTTTCATTGGACAGTCATAGCGCCGATCAACAGCGCCCGCTGGCTCCGCGACGTTAAAATGTGGGAAGACCACCGCAAGAGCTAAGCCCCGTGCGACGCGGTTTTTTTGCAGGTCATCAACGCCAGCCCGAAGAACACAACATGCGTCACATTCATCGCCACCGGCAATATATAAACGCCCACGGCCGGCGCCGCCCAGTAAAGCGCGAAAATCGACCCCAGGATTGTCACCGGATTGACCACCGCCATCCACCTTGGCAAGGCCGTCCGTCCCCGGAGGATAAGCACAACCCACAGTGCCGATACCGCGACCATAGCGACCCGCAATATATTCACCAGCGGCTCATTATGCGCGGCCATACGCTGCAAAAGCTCAGGACTTGCCGCACCCTCGCTGATCGCCTGAACGGTGAACGCCAAAAATGCGCGCTCGCCAAGCCAGACGGCGCCGATGGCAAACGCATAAGCGCCGATCAGGAAAAACGCCGCCGCCAGCCCGCGTCCCGCTGGCGCCAGCAATCTTTCTAAAAACCAATAGCCGACAATATAAAGCGGCGCCGACAACACAGCGAGGTAATAGCCAAGCGTTAGCCGCCCGCTTGATATCTTTTGGAAATATTCATAGCCCGCCTGCTCATAGCCGCCCGCGGCATTGAACTGAATCAAAAACTCGGCGACGCCGACCAGCAGCGCGCCGACAAGCCCTACCCATCCGGCGAACCGGCCAAGCCCACGATTATCGTTCATCCCCGCCTCCGGCATTCCTAAACATTTAGCGGCTGGCGCTGATAGTGATGCGCTCGCCCGCCATTGCGCTATCATAGTGTTTGACGGCGCCGTTCTGGAAGCGCGCCTCGACCGTCGCTACCGTCGCCTCCCCCAGACCAAAAATCATTTCCGCCGATTGGTCCGAGCCAAGCCCCTGGCTGGCGGTAAATTGTTTTGTCCGCACCATCCCGTCCGGCGTCGTTACGGTAACAATGGCGCCAAGCGAGGCGGTGTTATCGGGGAGGCGGACTTTCAGCCAGGCGCCCGTATCAACGCCGCTGAGAAACGCCTTGGCTTGGCCGTCAATATTCGCCCAAACTAAATCCGGCCGGCCGTCATCGTTAAAATCGGAAACGACTGGCGCGACGGCGTAACTGCGGTTGACCGCGCCTGCGCGTTTTTCAACCGGCATGAATTTACCGTCCGGATATTGCAGCATAATTTTGCAGGTATATTTATGGAGAAATTCTTTGCCGGGAAAGCGCGCATAGTTTTGCGCCGCCAGTAAATCCTCGCGCCCGTCGAGATTCATATCCGCAAACACAACGCCCCAGCCAAAGCCGATGCGCGCGGTGCGGGTTTTCCTGGCGACATCGACAAACTCCCCGCCGCCCTGATTTTCAAATAACACATAGCTGGCGTTGAACGGCGCATCCTCGTCAAGGTCGCCGCGCAACATCTCCTCAGGCATGGTATGGCCGACATTGGAGAAGTAGAAATCAACCAATCCGTCATTGTCATAGTCGCCGGCGGCGATGCCCATGGGGTAGCTATTGACCGACGGGTTGTCGACACGGCGCATCGGGAAGGCGCCGGTATTGTCATAGATTTCAACCACGCCGGTATCCTGAGCGATGACGAGATCGCTGTCCATGTCGTTGTCGATATCGACAAACATCGCGGTGAAGGTGTTGTGCTGGCGCCAAACGCCGGCCTGTTCAGAAACATCGCGCCAGCTATTGTCGCCCCGGTTAATGAACAGATGACTGTAGCCGCCATAGTCGCCGGTAAAAATGGTTTGACCTTCGACCAGCTCCTTTTTGAGATAGCCGGAAACATAAAGATCGACAGCGCCGTCCTTGTTGACGTCGCCTAGTGCAATCGACAGCGGCGTCGTATTATCCGTCAACGGAAGGTTGAGGTTTTGGCTGGTAAAGCCGGCGCCGACATTCATATGCAGCCAGACGCCAGATTCGCGCGCCACAAACAAATCGACCCGCCCGTCATTATCGACGTCAATCGAGGCAGCGCCATGGGTGGCGTCCGCCTCGCCTTTTTCAAAACCATAGCCGCCATCAAGCCGGCGAAAGGCGGCGCCCTCATAGCCGAAAACCGCATCGGCCTGGCCCTTGCCGCCGCCCATGAAAATCTCATCGACGCCGTCGCCATCAACATCGATTGCCGCCGCCGCCATAAAGGGCAGCGATATATCGAGATCCGTCTCATGAGTGAAGGGCAGCGAGACTTCGACAAAACGAAGATCGGTCTCGCCCTGTTTTTTCCATTCCAGCTGCCACAACCGAAACGCCGCACCGCCGGTCGCCGCCAATCCTGCGACAACGCCGATAGCGATCAGCGAAACACAGCCAAAGCCAATGATGAAAACTCTTGCTCGCATGATGTCCCCGTTTTCTGTTTCGCCGCAAATTACGCCAAAGGTTACGCGCGCCCGCGCCGGAGCGCAATTCACGGCACCGTGTTAGTCGGCGTAGTAATCCTTTATCAGATTAAGCGTCTGTAAGTCCGGCTCACAATAATCGCATTCGTCAATCGATGGCCGCGCCGGCAGCTTGATCGGTTTGAAGGCTTGCTCGTTGAATTCATAAGGCGCCCGGTCAAGGATGGCGTGGATAATATTGAGCCGCGCCTTTCTTTTGTCATTGCCGTCAACCACCAGCCAAGGCGAGCGCTCCGTAGACGTCGCCGCGAACATTTCATCGCGCGCCTGGGTAAATTCAATCCATAAATCGCGCGCCTTCAAATCGATTGGCGAAAGCTTCCAGCGTTTGCGCGGATCGTTGGCTCGGTCCTGAAAGCGCTGCTCTTGCTCCTCCGCCGAGACATGGATCCAGAACTTGATCAAGATCAGCCCGCTATCGATAAGCATTTTTTCAAACAGCGGAACCTCGCGCATGAACGCTTCATGTTCGTCATCGCTGCAAAAGCCCATCACCGGCTCAATCACCGCGCGATTATACCACGAGCGATCAAACAGAACCACCTCCCCGCCGGAAGGAAGGTGTTTGACATAGCGTTCAAAATACCACTGGGTGCGTTCGCGGTCTGACGGTTTCGGCAACGCCGCGACGCGCCAAACCCTTGCATTCATCCGCCTCAGGATGGTTTTGATCGCCCCGCCCTTGCCTGAAGCGTCTCGCCCTTCAAAGATAACGGCGATTTTCAGCCCCTTGCGCTGGACAGTCTCTTGCAACTTGGCGAGTTCAAATTCCAGCTCCGCCAGTTGTTTTTCAAAACGTCGTTTTTTCATGGCGCGCCCATTGGCTGTCCTTGCGGCGTGAAATGATAATCCTTACGGCAAAACTCGCAAACTACCTTAATGGCGCCGGCTTCAACCATGTTGCGCAACTCATCTTCGCTATAGCGCGACAGCACCGCGGTGATTTTCTCGCCATTGCAGCCGCATTCGGCGCGCACAGGCTGAGGCGCGAAAGCGCGCACGCCGTCTTCGTGAAACAGGCGGTAAAGCAGCGTCTCGGCGCTGATCGCCGGGTCGAGCAATTCGTCGTCCTCAGCGGTGCCGACAAACGCCGCCGCGCGCGCCCAAACATCGCGGTCTTCGTCGTTTTTCAAAATTTCCTCGCCGCGCTCGCGTGTTCCGCCTTCGCCGGGGACAAACTGCGCCATAATGCCGCCGGCGCGCCACCGGTCCGGCGCGCCCGGCGCCGACAAGCGCCCGACCGCGAGGCGTATCACGGTTGGGATCTGCTCGGATTGATCAAAATAAGCAACCGCCGCCTCGGCAAGGCCGGCCCCCTCTATCGGCGTCACGCCCTGATAGCGTTCCATATCCGCACCCTGATCAATCGTCATAACGATATGCCCCTTGCCCAACAGCGCCATGCCAGTTTGCACAATGTCGCTGTCGCGCAAGCTCGCCGTCGCGCGCAAGGCGCCGCCAGCGGTATAATCGGCGACCAGCATCGACACAGGGCCATCGCCTTGCGCCTGGAAAATTAGCTTGCCGTCAAATTTTAAGGCCGCGCCCATCATCGCTGCGAGACTGGCGGCCTCGCCGACAAGGCTGCTGACCGAACCGGGAAATTGATGCGCCTGCAGAATGTCATCGACCACGCCGGACAGCCTCACGACATGCCCGCGCACCGCCGTTTCGCCGACCTGAAAAGGAAAAATCGCGTTATCGGTCAAATCATTACCTATGGTTTGAGGGCGCATCCTGAAATGCGCGCCCTTAATCCTTCAACTTATAGCCGGACCGCAACAGCCAGTAACACACAAAGCCGAAAATCAGCATCAACGCCATGGTCATCGCAACGCCAACCGTCAGGCTCGCCTCGGCCTGGCCGGTAAAGCCGGAGCGGAAGCCGTCAATCAGGTAATAGACCGGGTTATATTGGCTTGCCGTGCGGAACGGCTCGGGCAGTCTTTCTACGGAATAAAATGTGCCGGACAAAAATGTCAGCGGGGTGATGACGAAATTTGAAAATGCGGCGAGCTGATCAAATTTCTCCGCCCAAACGCCGCCAATAACGCCGAGCATGGCGAAGATTGTTGCGGCGGCGAAGGCGAAATATAAAATCGCCCATGCCGCGCCGATCTGCATTGGCGAGCCTATCGCCAACATGAAACCGGCGCTGGTTGCGGCGGTGATGGCGCCGACCAGAAGCCCACGGGTTGCCGCGCCAGCGACAAATGCAACCGTCAGTTCCGCCGCCGACAAAGGCGGCATCAGCACATCAACGATAGACCCTTGCACTTTGGCGATAATCAGCGATGACGCTGAGTTGGTAAAAGCATTGGTCAACACCGCCATGATGATGAGGCCGGGCGCCAGAAACTCAACAAATGGAACCCCCGCCACCGCCGGGCGCGAAGCGCCGAAAGCTTGCGTGAAGACCACCAGAAACAACAAAGTTGAGATGACCGGCGCAACCACCGTCTGGGTCACCACCTTCATGAAGCGGCGTACTTCTTTGAGATAAAGCGTCCAAAGGCCAAGCCAATTCACCACGCCAAAGCGGCGCACGCCAAAACCCGCCTTCAGATCAGCTGCGGCCAGCTTGGTCTTTTTCGCTCTATCAGCGCCGTCCATGGGCGGTTTTCTCTTGTTGCGGCGCAACGGTGTGCGCTCATGCTCCAGCCGCCGTCAAGCGTAGATATTTATCAACATGTTGTGGGCAAAAAAAATCGCCGGCGCCATATTGTGTTTTATGGGTGCTGGGATACTATATTTAGGCGCTTTAGGCGGCGCTCATATACGATATACAAGATATTGATTTTAAGCCGAGGCAGCGTCGCGCCGCTGCCGGACCAGCAGGGAGAACGGCGACATGGCATGGACAGACGATAGGGTCGAACTTTTAAAGACATTGTGGGCGGAAGGTCTTTCCGCCGCGCAGATCGCCAACAAGATGGGCGGCGTCACCCGCAACGCGGTGATCGGCAAAGTCCACCGCCTTGGTCTGTCCGGCCGCGCAACACCGGCAAAACCACAACGCGGCTGCGCGCCGTCGCCGGAACGCCGCGAAGCGAGCGCGGCGCCGAAAGCGCGCCGACCGGAAGTGAAATCCGTTATTCCCGAGCCTGAATTTATCGCGCCCTTGGTGCTCGATACTGGCGACCGGACCACTGTGACCACGATCAAAAATAATATGTGCAAATGGCCGCTCGGCGATCCGGCGCGGGAAGATTTTCATTTTTGCGGCCAGTCGACGCTGTCGGGCAAATCCTATTGCGCCTATCATGCGCATCTCGCCTTTCAACCGCCGCAACGCCGCGAAGCCCGACGCGAGCCGCGACGCGTACTCGCCGCACCGCAAAAGCGCCGCGCCACAGCATAATCATAGCGAAATCAATGAATATTGATTTCGCTACTGTTTGTTTTCGCTCGCGGCTAATCCTTGCTCCGCCCCATTATCGAATGAGGGGGCGGGCGCGGGCGCGCTCGTTTGGAATCAACATTCACTTCAACGGGATCTGTTTCAAGAACAAAAAACCCGCCATTGGCGGATATTTATTTACGCGCAGCGTCCAGCACATAACCTGCGGAGCGGACGGTGCGCACCGGATCGCCCTGGCCGTATTTGTTGAGCGCCTTGCGTAACCGGCCGATATGTACGTCCACCGTGCGCACCTCAACGAACACATCCGACCCCCAAACCGCATTCAGCAATTGCTCGCGCGAGAACACGCGTCCCGGATGCTGCATCAAATGATCGAGCAGCCGGAACTCGGTCGGCCCGAGGTGAATTTCCTGCTCGCCGCGCATCACCCGGTGCGAGACCCGGTCAACGACAATATCGCCAACGCTGACCTTGTCTTCCGCAAGTCCCGGACGGATACGCCGCAATACTGCCCGCACCCGGGCGATCAATTCATTGGTCGAAAACGGTTTGGTGAGATAGTCGTCAGCGCCGGTATCCAGCCCGCGGATGCGGTCATCTTCTTCGGCACGGGCCGTGACCATGATGATCGGCAGGTTGCGGGTCTCGGACCGGGCGCGGATACGCCTGCAAACCTCAATACCGGAGATCTTGGGCAACAACCAGTCGAGAATAACCAGATCCGGCGGGCTTTCCTCGATCCGCAACAGCGCATCCTCGCCATCGGCCGAAAGTGAAACGTCAAAGCCTTCCTTCTCGAGATTATACTCAAGCAAAGTCGCCAGCGCCGCCTCGTCTTCAACAATCAATATCTGGGTTGCAGTCATTATTGTCCCCGGTCAATTCATACGGAACGCACCGCCCGACTGTCTCGGCGGCGTGACCGCGCCTGTCGTGGCTTCATCGCTCTTTGGCGTCGATTCCACAAATGGCGATCCGGTCTCCAGAAAATAGATCGCCTCGGCAATGTTGGTTGCATGATCGCCGACGCGTTCAAAATTTTTCGCAATGAATGCAAGATGGGTGCAGGCGTTGACCTTGGATGAATCTTCAATCATCGCGAGGGTGATTTCCTGAAACACCGAATTATATAGCTCGTCAACTTCATCGTCGCCGCCCCACACTGCCTTTGCCGCATCGAGATTGCGGGTCGCATAAGCGTCGAGGATGTCGGAAAACTGACGCAGACTGGCGCGGCCCATGCGGGCAACGCCCATGGCCGGGCGCGACGGCGCCTCGCGGCTGACCACCAACGTTCGCTTGGCGATATTTTTTGCAAGATCGCCAACCCGCTCCAGCTCGCCGGTGAGCTTCGTGATGGTCATCACTTCGCGCAACAATTCTTCCGGTAATAACTCAGCCGCCAGCAATTCCATCACGCGGGTTTCTATATCGCGGTCAAACTCGTTAATACGGGCGTCGTTAGGGATGAGGTTTTCGGCCGCCGCAACATCGCGCCGTTCAAAGGCGGTAATCGCGCCCTGCAATTGGCTTTCCACCAGCGCCGCCATCCGCGACAGCTCAACTTCAAGCTGCCGGCGCGCCGAAAAAGTAGAATGTGCAGGCTGCAACGCCATGAATTCGCCAATACTAAAAAGGATGCGAAAGTTTCGCCAAAAATAAAGCCGCCGGGCGGCCCTCTAAATGCCCGTTATTTGTGACAATTTCTTGTCTGCCGGATTTGATAGTGCATTTTGTGCGCTAACGCCAATTCAGCGTGGCGGAGATTTGCCCGCAGCCAGGAAATGACACGAAAATGCAGTACCGCCGCCGGACCGGCTTTCGATTTGAAAACCGCCCTGATGCCGGTTGGCGATGTGCTTGACGATGGCGAGGCCAAGCCCGGTGCCGCCGCTTTTACGGCTTTGTTCCAGATCGACGCGATAAAACCGCTCCGTCAGCCGCGGCAGGTCGGCGCGCTCGATGCCAGGCCCGAAATCGCGGATCTGAATATAGACCAGATCATCGACAGGCACATTCAGCCGTGCAGCCGTTTGCGCAGCGGCGTCGCCGGCGCGATGCACTGGCTCGCCATCGCCGCCCAAGAACGGCGCAGCGCCACGCCCGACCCGGACTTTAATCATCGCCGGGTCGCCGCCATATTTAACCGCATTGTCGAGCAGGTTTTGCACCGCTTGAAAGATCTCATCGCGGTCGCCGCGAATTCTTGTCGGCGCATCGGTATCATTTAGAAAATCGACAATCGCGCCGGCGCGTTCCAGCAGCGGCGCCAGACTATCGATCACATCGCCCGCAAGATCCGCAAGGTCGACATTGCCCTTTGGCGGCACATGTTCGTTTAGTTCAATGCGCGACAGCGACATCAAATCCGAGACCAGGCGCTGCATGCGCTCAGCCTGGGACTGCATGATCCCTAAAAATTTCTCGCGCGCGTCCGGGTCGTCCTTGGCGTGGCCGCGCATGGTCTCGATAAAGCCGAGGAGCGAGGCGATGGGCGTGCGCAGCTCGTGGCTGGCGCTGGCGATAAAATCAGCGCGCATCCGTTCCACCCGGCGCTCGCTGGTGAGGTCATGGACGAAAATCAGCGCCCGCGTCAGCCCGTCGCCGGATTTGGCGCCAAGCGGCGCAACCAGCGCGCGGCATGAGCGCTCGACCGATCCGGTGGTGACGAAATCCACCGTCTGCGGCTCTTGTGTCTTGATAACCGCTTCAGCGGCCTCAAACACATCCGGCGCCCGCAACGCGGCTGCAAAATGCCGGCCTTCAATATTATCCGACCCGACCAGTTCTTTCGCTGCAGGATTTGCATATTCAACGATGCCGTCCGCATCAAGAATAAATAAAGGATCGGGCAGCGCTTCAGGAACATCGCGGGCGATGCGTAAATCCGCCAGCCCCTTACGTCTTACCGCAAGCTGCTTGTCGACGACGTCGATTACCGGCTCAGCATAACCGCGCGCCGATGCTACCTGATTGCGAACAAAAAGACCGCCGCCAAGCGCCAGCCACGCGCCCACAACAACCCGCCAGTCTGCAAAACCGGCGACAATCAACCCCGCGCCGATCAGCGCGGCAAAGCCCGCCGCCCAGAACAGGTCATGGGCGCGGATGGCGGCAACCGTTTTGGCGATCTGTGATGAGAGCTTTGTGTTCATGGGCAATATATACCTGCGCCTTTGGGCTGCGTCAGCGTTGGCTCCGACCGCACAGCACTGCAAACACCACTCCGCCCAACAGGCCGGCCAACATCTGCAACCCAATCCCCAGCGCATCGCGCGCGCCGCCAATCGCCCCGACACCGCCGGCTCCCGCACCGGCAGTATGATCGATAGCCCAGATCAGTGTGAACATCGCCGCCGCCCCGGCGATCGGATAAGCTATTGGCGCCAAAGCCGGCAAAGCTCGTTTCACACGAACGGCGACAAAAAAACCGACCAGCAGCGCCACAGCGAGCCCCACTCCATAACTCGGCGCCAGCCCGGCAAAATTATATGCATATACCTGCAGCTCCTGATCCAGCGCATAGATCGCGCCAAACGCCTCCTGCTTTGTAAGCACCTGTTGGGTGTAAAACGTCACGGCCAAAACGAATGCCGCAAGAATGGCGGCTATGAACGCTACAGTATCTCTGATGGTCGGCATATCTCACCTTGCTAAATCGTTGCCTCGCCGAATTATTCTGAACTTTTGTCACATCCGCACCATTGACGTCGAGCCCCCAGCCTGCTTACGCCAATGAACTGCCCACGTTCATAGTCGCCGGAGCATGAAATGACTTTTTCAATCCGCCAAACCCTGCTTGCAGGCTGGACCGCCGTTTTTCTCATCGGCTGCAACGACAATAATAGCGTCGTCGCGACTGCCGATGCGAGCCCCGCACAGGGCGGAGGCAATGCATCGCTACAGAAAAAGCGCGCCCCCGACGCGCGAGAAGGCCAACTGGCGCTCAGCGTCGAAACGCTGGCCGGCGGCCTCGTCAATCCGTGGTCCATCGCCTTCTTTCCGGACGGAACCATTTTGGTAACTGAACGGCCCGGACGCATCCGCGCGATCCGCAATGGGGTTCTGGAAGCCGAGCCGATTGCCGGGGCGCCTAAAGTCCTCTCCTGGCATCAGGGCGGGCTGTTCGATATTCTTCCACACCCGGATTACGCAGAAAACAATATTATCTTTATCTCCTATGCCCATGGCTCGAAAAAGACCAATCATCTGCGTATCGCCCAGGCGATTTTTGACGGTAAGACGATCAGCAATCTCAAAGTGATTTATGAAACGACCCCGCCGAAAGACACTGGCCATCATTTCGGCGGACGACTGGTGCGGGGGCCCGACGACAAGCTCTATTTCACCATGGGTGAGGGCTCGCGCTACAAGGAAAAAGCCCAGGACATGACAACCAGCTATGGCGCGGTGATCCGCCTTAATGAGGATGGCTCGGTTCCTGACGACAACCCTGACTTTGGCGAAGGCGCGCTGCCTGAGCTCTATTCCAAAGGTCATCGCAACCCTCAAGGCCTTGCCTATGACAGCGTCCGCAATATTTTATGGCAGCACGAACACGGCCCACGCGGCGGCGATGAAATCAATATCATCAAGCCGGGCGTCAATTATGGCTGGCCGATCGCCACTTATGGCATTGACTATAATGGCGCACGAATTACGCCGTTCACGGAATATGAAGGAACGCAACAGCCATTCAAATACTGGACGCCGTCGATTGCGCCTTCCGGCCTTGCGATCTATCGCGGCGATCTGTTTGACGGTTGGGACGGCGATCTCCTGGTCGGCGCAATGGCAAGACCTGCGCTTCACCGCATTATCATGAATGGCGACAAAGAAATCGGCGAGGAGCGTTACCTCGTCGGCGAACGCATCCGCGATGTCCGCATCGGCCCCGATGGCGCGATTTATGTCACGACGGAAGCGCGGTACGGCAAACCTGTCGGCAAGCTGCTGCGGCTTACGCCGCGATAAAAACTAGAGCAATCCGAGTTAAATTGAATCACGGATTTGCTCTAGATTCTTTGTTTGCCGCATTTCTATCGGATAACCACGTCACACTTATCCGGAAATGCTCTGACTATTCCACGCAAGCCCGCCGCGCCGCCTGACGCGCGAACCGCAAGGTGACCGCCTTGCGCCGCGCCGCCGCCATCACCCGCTCTTGTGCGGGCCGGTTAATCATCGCGCCATAAGCGTCAGCGAGAATCAGCCCTTGTGACGCCGGCAACAGCGCCAACGGAAAGCCCGGCTCGACGGCAAAATAAAAATAATCGCAAAATCCGAGATAATCGGTCCATTTGCCGTCGCACTCATAATCAGCGCGGCAGGATTTCACCTCCGCCACCGTCAGCCGGCCTTTGCGGTCGAGCCCGGCGACATCAACGCGGCGGCCATTGGCGAGCTTAAACTCGAGCAGCGGCGACAGCCCCAGCTCAATAAACAGGCGAACCACGCCGCGGGTAAGGGTTGTGGTCTGGTCCGGGCGAGACAGGGCCTCGTCCGCAGGCATTAGAGGTGCGCTATTGTTCTGCATTTGTTCATGAAACGACACTGCAAGCTTGTCGTCAAGAGCAGCCATTAAGAACGGCGGCGGCTCAGCCCTGGAATTCAGGCAGGCGGACAATCAGCCCGTCCAGCGCATCGCTGACCTTGAGCTGGCAGGACAGCCGCGAGTTTTCTTTCGGCTCGGCGGCGAAATCCAGCATCGATTCTTCCATCGCTTCGGGCTTGCCGGTCGCCTCGCGCCAGCTATCGTCGACATAAACATGGCAGGTGGCGCAAGCGCAGGCGCCGCCGCAATCAGCGTCGATCCCCGGCACCATATTGCGCACCGCCGCCTCCATCACCGAAACGCCGTTCTCAGCCTCAACCACATGTTCAGTCCCGTTATGCTCAATATAGGTAATCTTCACCATCGCTCTTTCCCGGTTGCCGGCTCAGCCGGGCTTACGCAAAGTCTTGAAGGGGGTCATTTAAGGCGCCTAGCGCGGACGGCAAGCCCCAAACGATGTCGCAGCAAATTATCTACAGCACCAACAAAGCTTGCATCACGGAAAATTCCCGCCGATATGGCTGGCTATGAGGCTCGCTTCGATAGTTCTGGCGGATGAAGACGCCGCCGTTAAGCTCGGCGCAAAGCTCGCCCCGGGCCTGCAAACCGGCGACATTATCTGCCTGGAAGGCCCGCTCGGCGCCGGCAAGACCACTTGCGCGCGCGGGCTCATCAAAGCTTTTTGCGGTGCGCGCGAGGTTCCGAGCCCGACTTTTACGCTGGTTGAAACCTACCAGAAGGCCCAGAACTCTGGCGCCGCGCTCTGGCATTTCGACCTCTACCGGCTGGGACACCCACGCGATGTCTATGAGCTTGGCTTTGAAGACGCGCTTGCCGAGGGCATCTGCCTGATTGAATGGCCGGACCGCATTGAAGCCTTGCTGCCGCCGGAACGATTGCGGCTGGTTTTCCACATCCCGCAAGAGGGCGGCCGCAGGATTGATATTGTGGGGCCGGAAATCTGGCGCCAACGCTTAGAGGCGACGGGATTAATTTGAAGAATCGCGTATGGTCCCGGCGATGAACGTCACACACACACAACACGCGCGTGCACAATTCCTGGAGCGCGCCGGATGGAGCGGCGCAAAACTGCGCCCGCTCGCCGGCGACGCCTCGACCCGCAGCTATATGCGCGCTGAACATAAGCGCCGCCACGCAGTGTTGATGATCGCGCCGCCATCCGCGGAAAGCGCGCCCTGTCCGCCGGAAGCCAGCGACGCGGAGCGCCGCGCGCTTGGCTATAATGCGATGGCCCGCCTTGCCGGGCCAAACCTCAACGCCTTCATCGCTATTGCCGAAGCGCTGCGCAGCGCCGGACTGTCGGCGCCGGAAGTCTTCGCCGCCGACGCAACTGAGGGCTTTGCGTTGATCGAAGACCTTGGCGACGATCTTTATGCGCGCGCAGCCAATGCGACAAACGAGGCCGAGCTTTACCGCAGCGCCATTGATGCGTTGGCGATGCTCCGGCAAAATCCGCCGCCGCGCCCGGCCCATGACAATTACGCCATGGCCACATATGACGCGATGGCGCTGGGCGCCGAGGCCGACCTTCTCATCGACTGGTATTGGCCGTTAAAAAAATCCGCGCCCGCGCCGGAAAGTCTGCAAGCGGAATATCGGGAAATTTTTCAAAATCTCGCCAGCGCATTGTCGCCGCCGCACCAAATCGTGCTGCGCGATTATCATGCGGAAAATTTATTGTGGCTGCCGCAACGAAACGCAGCTGCGCGCACCGGCGTCATCGATTTTCAGGACGGGCTTTACGGCCACGCCGCCTATGATGTCGTCTCGCTGCTGGAAGACGCCCGCCGCGATGTCGCCCCGGCGCTGGCCGCTGCGACGATTGACCATTACGCACGCGCCGCCGATATCGACCAGGCAGCGTTCATCAACGATTACGCTATCCTCGCCGCGCAGCGCAACGCAAAAATCCTCGGGATTTTTGCGCGCCTCGCGCGGCGCGATAACAAGCCGCATTATCTCGATTTCCTGCCCCGGGTCGAGGCGCATTTCCGCAACGATCTGATGCGCGAGGGGCTGGCGCCTTTGCGCGGTTTCATCGCCGCGCATTTGCCGGCGCTTGCGCCATGACCGGCAAACCAACTCCAGATACAGCCATGGTTCTCGCCGCCGGGCTCGGCACGCGGATGCGTCCGCTTGCGCAGGATACGCCCAAGCCGCTCATCAAAGTCGCCGGTAAAGCGCTGATCGACTATGCGCTGGATCGCTTTGCCGCTGCTGGCGTTACTAAAGCGGTGGTCAACGTCCATTACCTCGCCGACGCGATGGAGCAGCATTTGCGCGCCCGCGCCACGCCGGAAGTAATTATCTCCGATGAGCGCGGCCTGCTGCTTGAGACCGGCGGCGGCCTTAAAAAAGCCCGCCCGCATTTTGGCGGCCAGGCAATATTCTGCACCAATACCGACGCGATCCTGATTGACGCCGATGGCGCGGAGGCCTGCGCGACGCTGGCGCAACATTGGGACAGTGAACAGATGGATGCGCTTTTGTTACTTGTACCGATTGACAAGACCAGCGGCTATGACGGCAAGGGTGATTTCGATCAGAGCACGGATGGGCGCATCACCTTGCGCCAGGGCGAGCATGCGCCGTTTGTTTTCACCGGCCTGCAAATAATGTCACCGGCGCTAATCGATGAGGGGCCGGATGGCGCCTTTTCAACCAAGCTCCTCTGGGACCGCGCCAAGGCGCGCGGCCGGCTGTTTGGCGCCGTGCACCAGGGCGCGTGGATGCATGTCGGCGACCCGGCCGGGCATGCCGCCGCCGAGGCGCGGCTTGCCGAGGCGCGCCTCAAAGCGAGCGCCGGGTGACGGTCCCGCGCCAGCCTTCAACGCTATTTTCGGGGCCCGCGCCCCGGCTCTACACGATTGACGCCGGGCGCGCGTTCCTGGTCGACCTGGCGTCGGTGCTGCGCAGGTCTATTGACGAAGCGCCAGATACACAGCTTGCCGATGCGCTTATCTATCTGCCGACAAGGCGTGCTGTCCGCGCGCTGACGGAGGCTTTCATCGACACCGCGCCGGGCGCGGGCGCAAGCCTCCTGCCGCGCATCCGCGCGCTCGGCGATATCGATGAAGACGAGTTTGTGGTGTTTGAAGGCGCGGGAAGCGATGAGCTTGATCTGCCGCCGGCAATCTCTGCGGTTGAGCGCCGCCTCACGCTGGCGCAAATGGTCGCTGCAAAAGACCGCGCCTTTGACGGGCAGGAACATTGGACCGGCGCGCTCAGCGCCGCTGACGCGCTTGGCCGGCTACTTGATTCTTTCTATACGGAAGAAGTCTCGACCGATGCGCTGGAAACACTTGTGCCGGAAGAGCTGGCGGCGCATTGGCGCGCATCGCTAGCGTTCCTCACCATCATCACAGAAATCTGGCCGGCCTATCTCACCGAGCGCGGGCTGATGGACCCGGCTGAGCGGCGCGTCACACTAATCGACCGGCAAACCGCGCATTGGCAGGCCTCGCCGCCGCGCCAGCCGGTGATTATTGCCGGCACCACTGGCTCAGCGCCGGCGGTTGCGCGGATGATGCGCCAGGTTGCGCTGCTGCCATTGGGCGCAGTGGTGCTGCCGGGGCTTGATCTCGCCTCTGACGAACGCTTTTGGAACAATATTGACGACCCGCACCCGCAAGCCGGGTTGAAACAATTGCTGGATGAGCTTGGCGCCGACAGACAATCCGTCACGCAGTGGCCAAATACGCCGACGACAAAAACTGCGCCCGCAATAGTTGCGCGGCGGGAGATTTTTTCCGTCGCGCTGCGTCCGGCGGCGACCTCCGACAGCTGGCGCGACTGGGCGGCGGCGATCAAAGCCGACCGCCCAGCGCTGGACGCCGCCCTCGCTAGGGTAACGCTGGTTGAAGCCGCCGACGAAGAGCGCGAGGCTGATGCGGCGGCGCTCAAAATCCGCGAGACTATCGACACGCCAGGCAAAACCGTCTTTCTGGTGACGCCGGACCGGGATTTGTCGCGCCGCGTCGCGATGAAACTGCGGCGCTGGAACATTAGCGTTGACGATTCCGCCGGCGTTCCTTTCGCCAATAGTCCGTGCGGAACCTATTTGCGCCTGGTCGCGCAATGGCTCATGGACCCGTCAGACGCCGTCGCGCTGATGGCGATGGCGCGCCACCCGCTATTTGGCGGCGGATTTGAAGGTGCAACGCGCGCCCGCGCCGTCAACGCGATGGACCGCGCGTTGCGGGGATTACGCCCGGCAGGCACGGATCGGCTGCTTCAGAAAATCAACACCGATAAGCGCAACGGACCCGCCGCTGCGCCATTGCTTGACAGGCTTCAGAACGGCCTCAAACACTGGCCGCCATCGGATGCGCCTTTCGAGACACGTCTGATGGCGCATCTTCGCATTGCCGAGCAGTTTGCGGCCTTTGATGGCGAGGATGGCGCGGCGCGCTTGTGGCGCGGTGATGATGGCGATGCCGGCGCCGTTGGGCTCGCGCCCTTGCAAGGCGCCGTTGCCGCCATCACCCATGACGCGCCGGAAGATTATGCCGGCATATTCGACCAGCTGATTGCGAAAATCACCGTGCGCCGGCGCAACGACGCCCATCCGCGCATCGCCATTCTCGGGCCGCTGGAAGCGCGGCTGCAACACGCCGACATTATCATTCTCGGCGGGCTTAATGAGGGCGCCTGGCCGCGCGACGCGGCGATTGATCCGTTCCTGTCGCGCCAGATGCGCAGCGATCTCGGCCTGCCATCACCGGAACAACGCATCGGCCTTGCCGCCCATGACTTCGCCCAACTGACCGCAGCGCCGGAGATTATGCTGACCCGCTCAACCCGGGCGGGCGGGAAGCCAACCAAACCATCACGCTGGATTGTCCGCCTCAAGAATATTTTAAAAGGCGCGGACGCGCTGGTGCAAATCGAACAATTCGGGTTTTATGACACGCTGGCCCAGCGCCTCGACGCCGCGAGCGAGGTTAAAACCATCTCTGCGCCGGCGCCGCGCCCGCCCGTTGAGGCGCGCCCGCGCGATTATTACGTCACCCGCATCGAAAAGCTTCTGCGCGATCCTTATGCGATTTATGCAGGCTATATTTTACGGCTAAAAAAGCTCGATGCGCTGAATGAACCGTTTGCTTCGCGCCATGTCGGTAATCTCTTCCATGAGGTTTTTAAAAGCTTTGTCGCTGAAGAGCCGCCGAGTGATGCAGCAGAGCGACTGGAGCGCCTCAATGCGCTTTACACTGACTATGCGCCGCAATTTGGGCTGACGGAATCTCACGCGCCGTTCTGGCGTCACCGCGCGGGCCAGGCTTTGCGCTGGTTTTCTGACTGGGACGCCGCGCGCGCCGCCATCGGCAAGCCGGTGGTGGTCGAAGACAAAGGCATATGGGCGTTTGAGCTGGGCGGGTTTGCCTTTTCGCTGAGCGCCCGGGCGGACCGTATCGACCGGCTGGATGACGGCAGCGCCTATATTATCGACTATAAATCCGGCGCGCGGCCGACGCTGACCCAAACAAAAACATTCAGCCCGCAATTGCCGCTGACCGGCCTCATAGCTGTCAAAGGCGGTTTTGAAAGCCTTGGCGCGACAGAGGTCGCCGGATTTGAATATACCCTTATCGTCGGCCGTAAAGGCGACAGCAGCGACGATGTAAGCACCAAGAACAAAGACCCGGCGCAACTTATCGCCTGCGCCAAAGAGGGGCTTTATACGCTGCTGCAAAGCTTTAATAATCCGAATACAGCCTATCTGTCGCAGCCACGCCCGCAATATATGGACGTCTATGGCGATTATGACCATCTCGCCCGGCGGCGCGAACGCAACGCCGCCGGCGGCGATAGTGATGGGGGCGATGAATGACCCCGCTGGAGCAAGCAACGCGCAATCAGACACTCGCCGCCGAACCGGCGCGCTCCGCCTTTGTGATGGCCAATGCGGGATCGGGCAAGACCCGGGTTTTGACCGACCGCGTGGCGCGCCTTTTATTGGCGAACACTGCGCCCAGCAAAATCCTCTGCATTACTTTTACAAAAGCTGCCGCTGCGGAAATGGCCGAACGCTTGTTCGGGGTGCTTGGCGCATGGGCGCTTGCCAATGATGAGACGCTGATAAAGGCTCTGGGCGAACTTGAAGGCGACGCCGCCATGAAACGCGAGCCCGACGACCTCAACAAAGTTCGCCGGCTGTTTGTGCGCGCGCTGGAAACGCCCGGCGGACTTAAAATCCAGACCATTCACGCATTTTGTGAGCAAGTGTTGCGGCGCTTCCCGCTGGAGGCTGGCGCGCCGCCGGGCTTTGCGATCATTGAAGACGGCGAGGCGGGGCAGCTACGCGATGCGGCGCTTGATGGCGTCGCTTTGCGCGCTGGCGAGAACGCAGCCATCGCTAACGCTTTCACTCGGCTCACCCGCAGCCATAATGAAACACAGCTCCGTGAATTGCTCCACAATGGCGCGATGAAGCGGCTTGGCTTTGACGCCGCCCTCGCCCGCTTTGGCGGTCTCAACGGCGTCCTTCGCGGTTGCGCCGCCGAGCTTGATGTTGATCAGCAGACAACGGAGGAAGCGCTTCAAACGGAATTTCTCGATCAGCTCGACAAGCACGACCTTGAACGCGCTTATGCAGCGCTGGAGGAAAGCGGCGGAAATCCGAAAACCCTCGCTGCACCGTCGATAAAGGCCTATCTGGCTGCATCCTCCACCCCCGAGCAATGGGTTGCGCTTTTCGGTTTGCTTATGACGACAGGCGCCACGCCTCGCAAAACCATCGCGACAAATACAACAGATAAAATCGATGCCTGGGTAAAGCCCTATCTCCTCGACCTGCAGCAAAAATTTGCAAGTCAGCTCGCGCGGCTAAAAGCACTCAACATCTATCACGACACCGCCGCCTATCTCCGTCTCCTCTCGGCGCTGATGGACGCCTATGCTGACATGAAAACCGCGCGTGCCGCGCTCGATTTCGACGACCTGATTAAGCGTACGCAACATTTACTGGAGACTGCCGACGGCGCCTGGCTGATGTATAAGCTCGACCAGGGCATCGACCATATTCTGGTCGACGAGGCGCAAGACACTTCGCCGGCGCAATGGGCGATTATCGAAGCGCTGCTCAACGAGATTAAAAGCGGCGGCGGCGCGGGAAGCGCGGCGCGAAGTTTTTTCGCGGTCGGCGATATGAAACAGTCGATCTATTCGTTTCAGGGCGCGGATGCGGAACTGTTTGAGGAAAAAGAAGCAAGTCTTGGCAAGGCGCTGGCCGCAGTTGGCGCCTATCAAAATTTCGACCTGCAAGTCTCGTTTCGCTCAACGGCGCCGGTGCTCGAATTTGTTGATGCGTTATTTGCCGCCGACGGCGCCGCTGACGGTCTCGGCCAGCGCGGCGTGCCGGCGCATGGGCTGAAGCGCGAGGGCGAGGCCGGCCTGGTCGAGCTGTGGCCGTTAACGCCGCGGCCGGACAGGCCGAAAACCAACCCGTGGGATGCGCCGGTTGACGCGCCGGCGGCGAGCGCGCCGGTGAAAGTGCTGAGCCGGAAGATCGCGGCCACAATCAAAGGCTGGCTCGGCGCTGAGCAACTGGAATCGCAAACCCGCAAGATAGCGCCCGGCGATATTATGATCCTTGTACAGAGCCGCGGCCCCTTATTTGAAGAGGTTATCCGCCAGCTGGCGCAAGCCGGCGTTCGCGTCGCCGGCGCCGACCGCCTGAAGCTGATTGAAGACCCGGCGGTGGAAGACCTGTTGTCGTTTGCAAAATTTGCCTTGCTGTCGTCGGACGATCTTTCGCTCGCCGAGATTTTAAAATCCCCGCTCTACGGCTTTGACGATGACGCCGACCTCTTCGCGCTCGCGCATCCGCGCGGGCCGGCGCAAAGCTTGTGGTCGGCGCTGCGAGAACGGGCGAGCGAACAGCCAAAATGGCGCGAGGCTGCCGACGAGATTAGTGCGGCGCGCGCGCGCGGTTTGCGTGAGGGGCCTTATGCGTTCTTCACGCATATTCTGGACGCTGGAACGCCGTCCGGACGGCGCCGGTTTTATACCCGCCTCAGCGAAGCCTCGCGCGATGCAGTCGACGAACTCCTGCGCCAGGCGCTGGATTATGAAAACGCCCATCCGCGTTCACTGCAAGGCTTTGTTGATTGGTTTGCGGACAATGCCGGCGAGATTAAACGCGAAATGGAGCGCTCAAACGATGCGGTGCGGGTGATGACGGTGCATGGCGCCAAGGGGTTGCAGTCGAAAATCGTGTTTTTGCTGGACGCTCATCGCGGGCCGAACATTCGCCGCATCGGTCCGGTTCTTGACCTCGCCCGCGATAGCGCCAACGCGCCCGCCCGCGAGCGCCTGTCGCTGCTTGTGGCAAGCAAAGCTGGCGATGTTCCAACGACTGAAGAAGCCCGCGCAGAGATTAAACGCAAAGCCTATGAAGAATATCGCCGCCAGCTCTATGTCGCCGCGACGCGGGCCGAAGACCGGCTTTATATTTGCGGCGTTGAACAGGGCAATCAGAAATCGCCCGGCGACAAGGCGGTTGCGGAAAAATCCTGGCATGCTTTGGCGCAAGACGCCTTCGACCGGCTTGGCGATATAGTCGACGTTCCTGACGCGCCGTTCTGGCCGGATGGCGAGGACGCGTTGCGGCGTTATGCCTGTGCGCAAACGGCGGAAATCAAAAAACCGGACAGCCCGGAAACTCCGCCCGACATCGCCTCGCCTTCATGGCTGCTTACGCCGGCAAAACCTGAAGCTGCGGCTTTAAGCCTTGCGCCTTCGCGCCTTGCCGACAAAGAAGAGGCGGCGGCCGATGGCGCAGGAAAGGTCCCCGCCCAAACACCGGCCCACTCGCCGATTGCCAGCGACCGATATTTCCGTGGGCGGACGCTTCACCGCCTGCTCGAGCTGTTGCCCGACGTCGAGGCCGGCGCACGCGCCGCCGCCGGCGACCGGCTGCTTGCGCGCATCGCGCCACAAGTTGACGCCAGCGAGCGAGCGCGCTGGCGCGATGAAATTCTGACGGTTCTAAATGACCCGCAATTCGCCGCCGTGTTCGGTCCCAGTTCGCGCGCCGAAGTTAGCATCGCCGGCGCGCCAACAGGCGCCAAGCCCGGTCTGATGATATCGGGACAAATTGACCGGCTGGTTGTTGGCGCGGATGAAATTCTCGTTATCGATTATAAAACCAACCGCCCGCCCCCGAAGGACGTTGCCGACGCATCACCCGCCTATGTCGCGCAAATGGCCGCCTACCGCGCCCTGCTTCAGGAAATCTATCCCGATCATAAGATCAAATTGGCGTTGCTGTGGACCTTTGAGGCGCGGCTTATGGCGCTTCCCGATGCGATGCTTGATCACGCTTTCGCGCGCACTCTTGCGGCGGGTTGATCTTCGCGCATACAGCCCTATCTTTCGCCTCTAGATTCTATCAATCGCGTGATCGCACCGCCAATCAGGAGTGAATAGCAATGGCTACCAAACCCGTTACCGACACTAGTTTTCCAAGCGACGTCCTGCAATCTGACGAGCATGTGCTTGTCGATTTCTGGGCGGAATGGTGCGGGCCATGCAAGCAAATCGGCCCGGCGCTGGAAGAAATTGCCGGCGAGTATGCCGGCAAGCTGACCATTGCGAAAATCAATATCGATGACAACCCGGAAACGCCGGGCAAATACGGCGTACGCGGAATACCAACGCTGATGATTTTCCATAAAGGCGAGCTGGTCTCAACCGAGGTTGGCGCCAAGCCGAAGGGACAGCTCACCGCATGGATTGACGGCGTCCTTAAAGAAGCAGCCGCTTAGAGCCTGTGCAAAAACGAACCGAGTCATTTCAATCAGTTAGCGCCGGCGACCTATCCTTCATGTCATTGCCGGAGGTCGATGGTTCCCATCCATCTCCATTCCGGCAATCCAGAGCTGCAGATTGCGGAAAATTTCTGGATCACCGGAACAAGTCCGGTGATGACAGCGCTGATAATGTGTACTTCTTTTTGAATCAGACACTTAGAAATCTTTAGCTGTGATCGCGAAGAATTTCGCCAGCAAGATATAATGAGCCGCTGAGAAGAATTCTCAGTGGTTCGTTGTTACCCGCCAGCGCCCGCCGCATCGCCTCTTCGAGCGAGGCGCAAGCCTTGGCGTTAAGCCCGGCAGCGTTGGCGGCGGCCTCCGCCTCCTCGGCCGTTGCAACGCCGTCCTGGCGCGCGGCGACGGTAAATACCGACGCCGCCAACCCAACGAAAGGCGCAAAATAGCCGGCCGCATCTTTATTGGCCTGCATACCGGAAATCATCACCAGCGGTTTAGGGCTGCGCTGTTCAAGATCGGCGACCGCCTGCGCAATTGCGCGGCCCGCATGAGGATTATGACCGCCATCAAGCCAAATCTCCGGCGCTTCGCCGAGCAACTCTCGCGCCAGATCGACCAGCGGCCCGGCGGTGAGACGTTGCATGCGCGCCGGCCAGTTGGCGGCGGCAAAGCCTTTGGAAATATCATCGTCGCTAGCCTCAAGGTTGGCCGCGCGTATTGCCGCGACAGCGAGGCCGGCATTTTCAAGCTGATGAACGCCGACAAGGCGCGGCGCGGCAAGATCGCAAAGGCCGTCATCGTCTTGATAGATCAGCCGTCCGTGCTCGCTATGGCAACTCCATTGCTGGCCGAAAGCGAAAGTCTGCGCGCCGGTTTCTTCTGCGTGCGCCTGCAACACCGCCATCGCCTCAGGCGTCTGCACGCCGATCACCGCCGGGGCGCCGCGCCGGAAAATACCCGCCTTTTCCATCGCCACAAGCGCGATGGTGTTCCCAAGAAAATGCTCATGGTCGAGCGCCACCGGGCTTGCCACAGCAGCCAGGGGCGCATCGATGACATTGGTCGCATCAAGACGTCCGCCGAGACCAACCTCAAGCAGAAGACAATCTGCCGGCGCCTCGGAGAAGGCGAGGAACGCCGCGCAAGTCGTGGTTTCAAAATAAGTGAGCTTGTCATCGCCAGCCGCAGCGTCGCAACGCTCAAGCGCATCGATTAATTTTGTATCGGAAATCTCCGTGCCGCCCAGCACAATGCGTTCGTTAAACCGCACCAGATGCGGCGACGTATAGGCATGGACGGACTTTCCAGCCGCCTCTAACGCGGCGCGCAAAAAAGCGATTGTCGAGCCTTTGCCATTGGTGCCGGCGACATGAATGACGGGGGGGAGTTTTTTATGCGGGTTGCCAAGCCGCGCCAGCACCATGTGGACGCGATCAAGCGACAGATCGATAAGTCGGGGCCGCCTGGCGGCGACACGCGCCAGAACCGTTTCAATATCGCTCAAGGCGTCAGACTTCCTGTTGCGGCGCGTTTATTCCGCCGCTTTGTCGAGCGGGGTCGGCGTTGCCGGCGGCGCTTTTGGCGGCTCAAGCACGGCGATATTCGTCGCTGGAGCCGCGCGGCGGCGCTCCTTGATGAGAACGCGCACCAGTTTCGACAGCGTATGTTTTAACTCGCGACGATGGACGACCATATCGACCATGCCTTTTTCTTGCAGAAACTCCGCACGCTGAAAACCTTCGGGAAGTTTCTCACGGATGGTCTGCTCAATCACCCGCGCGCCGGCAAAACCGATCAGCGCGCCGGGTTCGGCCAAATGAACATCGCCCAGCATCGCATAAGACGCGGTGACGCCGCCCGTGGTCGGGTGGGTGAGGACAACAATATAGGGAAGCCCCGCCTCTTTCACCATCTGAACGGCGATGGTGGTGCGCGGCATCTGCATCAATGCGAGAATACCTTCCTGCATGCGCGCGCCGCCCGATGCGGCAAACACAATCAACGCCGCCTTGCGTGCGATTGCCTCCTCAGCCGCCTTCAACATCGCCTCGCCAAGCGCCAGCCCCATAGAGCCGCCCATAAATTTGAAATTTTGGATCGCAATAACAACCTGCGCGCCGTCAATCGCGCCCGCCGTCACTTGCATCGCATCGGGATCGCCGGTTTTCTTGCGGTAATCTTTCAGCCTGTCCGTATACTTCTTTTCATCGCGGAATTTTAACGGGTCCTGAACCGGTTCGGGGACTTCAATTTTCTGATATTCGCCATTGTCATAGACCAGCGCGAGCCGTGCTTCAGGTTTCAGTGGCAAATGATAATTGCAGGACGGACAAACCTGATTGGCGGCATCAAGATCACGCTGGAAAATCATCTCGCCGCAGCCGCTGCATTTGGTCCATAACGTGCCGCTGCCGTCATCTTCTTTTTTGAAAATGTTTTTGATGCCCGGCGGAATGTTGGAAAGCCAATTCATGATTGAATATTTTACTCCTTACGCGCAGCGCGAACCGCGGTTGAAATATCCGTCGCGCGCCTCAACACCGCGTTAACGCCACTATCGCCCTGGCTGGCCTTAGCATCAAGGGGCTGAGTGTTGTCCGTCCCAGTTTCGCCAGACCGGGCCAATTCCTCAACCAGCGCCGAGCCGACCACCACGGCGTCAGCAAATCTGGCGAAATCAGCGGCTTTTTCAGGGGTTTTGACGCCGAAACCGACCGCAACCGGCAGCCCCGACGCCTTTTTTATGCGTGCAATCGCCGCCTCAACCGCGCCGCCGGCGCCGACGCCCTTGCCGGTTATGCCGGCGACAGAGACGTAATAGACAAAGCCGGAGGTGTTTTTAACTACATCCGGCAGCCTTTCGTCGTCCGTCGTCGGGGTCGCAAGGCGGATGAAGTCGATGCCTGCTGCACGCGCCGGCAGGCACAATTCGGTGTCTTCTTCCGGCGGTAAATCGACAATAATCAGCCCGTCAATACCGGCTTTTTTGGCGTCGGCAAGAAACGCCTCAACCCCATAGGCGTAGAACGGATTGTAATAGCCCATCAAAATGATCGGCGTTTGATCGTCGCGCGCGCGGAATTCACGCACCATCTGGAGCGTTTTGCGCAAAGTCTGGCCGGCGTCGAGCGCACGCCGTCCGGCCGCCTGGATTGCCGGCCCGTCAGCCATGGGGTCGGTAAAGGCGACGCCAAGCTCGATGATGTCGGCGCCGGCGGCTGGCAGTTTTTTCAAAAGCTCAAGCGAGCGGTCCATGTCAGGATCGCCGGCCATAATGAACGCGACAAAGGCGGCGCGATTTTCGCGGCCAAGCTTTTCAAAACAGGGCGTGATCCGGGACATAATAACTCCGGCGGCCTGATTAACGCTGTAGCCTGAAAATGCAACAGGGCGCAGGGATTCTTGCCCGCGCAAGCGCTAGCCCGATCAACCGGCCTCGGCGTTCTTGTCCATATAAGCGTCAAGCGCGGCTTTCACTGGTGCGACAGCGATTTTGTCCGCCTCAGATACGTTCTTGACCGCCTCCATCATCGCAAACGTGCTTTCCAGTTGCGCACGCATTTCCGGCGGAACCATATCGAGCATGGATTTGTCCATTGTCTCCATCATCTGCATCGTGCGCGGATCTTCCTCCTGCATTTTGAGCGCCATATAGGCGACCATCACGCGGTCGCCCGTAGCGCCCCAGTCCTTGGCGGAAAACCCGTGCGGCTTAACAATCTTGGCAAGACGCGCATGGTCTGCGGGGTATTTATCTTTGAGCGCGGTGACCGCTTTTGAATAGGGCCTGAACGCTTCGCCTGCTTCTGGCTTCGTGGCGATGTTGATATTGTCAATCTTGCCTTCCGCCTCAAGCTTGTCACGCATGGCGTCAACACTATCCAGGCTGGCGACAAAGCGTTTGGCCTGATTTTCCGTAAGTGGTTTTTGCTGTTCCGCCGAGGCGCCAGCAATCAGCAAAACAAAGCCGCCGACGACGGCCATAATCATCCGTTGAAACATCATGTATTCTCCCTGCCTAGCGCTATGCCTCCATTAGTCTACGGCGCGGCGCGATAAGCATCCGTAGCATGACGCGCCGCCAAGCTAACGTGACTTCTGCGTAACGTGATCACGCTAACTGTCGGCGCCCGGGCGCTTCCTTTTTTCCTTTGTCTCGCCGCGGCGGCGTTTATTCTCCAGGCGCTTGCGCTTTTGCGATGGCGGCGTGCGGGTGGGTTTGCGTCGCTTCGGCGGCGCGGCGGCGCGCTCGATCAACGCGGCGAGCCGGGCGCGCGCATCCACCCGGTTGCGCTCGCGTTCGCGGAAGCGCTTTGCCTCAATAATGATAACCCCATCCTTGGTCATCCGCCGGCCAGCGAT
>JAJFGE010000070.1 GCA_021776295.1 Hyphococcus sp. | reverse complement strand
CTTGTTCGGCAGTAACGGCTGGATCACCGACCACTCGAAATCACTCAAATCAAACCGCGCCATAAACTCCTCCATCGCTGGAGAAAATGAATCACAGTTCGACTGAAATGGGAATCCCGTTTATGGGTATGTGACCTAGAGCAAAATGCGATAAATCTGAATCGTGCATTTTGCTCTAGATTCTTTCGTGGTCGCATCGCGCGAGGCGAAAACCGTTGCACACTTTTCGCTCGATGCTCTAAGCCCGCAACGTCTCGTGTTCGCCGCGCTCAAACGCTTCGGCCAGTTTGAACTTCTGTATTTTGCCGGAGCCGGTCAGCGGCCATTCGCTGACATAAATCCAGTAAGCCGGCGTCTTTTGCGGCGACAGCCGCTCGCGGATGAAGGTTTTTAACGCGGCGGCGGTCGGTTTTTGCGTCGATGCCGGCCGAATGAAGCACGCAACTTCCTCGCCCCATTTTTCATCCGCGACGCCAACTACAGCCACCTCTGCAATCGCATCATGCTCAAGCAGCGCATTTTCAATTTCCGCCGGAAATAAGTTTTCACCACCGCGAATGATCAATTCCTTCACCCGCCCGGTGATCATCACATAGCCTCTGGCGTCGATGCGGCCGAGATCGCCAGTATGCAGCCAGCCATCCTTGTCGATCGCTGCGGCCGTCGCTTGCTGGTTGTCGTTGTAACCGGTCATCACCAGATAACCGCGCGCGCAAATTTCGCCCTGGGCGCCGACCGGGACTACTTCATTGGTCTGCGTATCACGAATAGACACCTCAACATGCGCAACTGGCTGGCCAACCGTTTTGGTCAGATCATCCATGCTGTCATCGCACCTGGTCTGCGTGATCACTGGCGAGGCTTCGGTCTGGCCGTAAACAATCTGGATGGTGCTGCCAAAACACTCCTCAGCGCTGCGGATAAGCTCCGGCGCCACCATCGCCCCGCCGGACATCATCTTTTCTACTGACGAAACATCGCGCCCGCTATTACGGGCTTCCTCAAGCATGGCGACGATCATCGTCGGCACACCGAGGATAAAGCGGGTGCGTTCGCGCTCGGTCACGCGGATGACCATTTCAGGATCAAACATCGGCGCCAGCAACATCGTCGCGCCGACGCCAAGGCCGCCAAGCACCAAAATGGCGCAGCCAGTGGTATGAAACAGCGGCATGTGGTGAATAAAAACGTCGCCAGCGCTGACGCCCGCCCGCGTCATGGAGTCTATGCCATTTTGCACAAGACCGTGATGGTGAAGCAGCGCACCCTTGGGAAATCCGGTAGTGCCGGAAGTATATTGAACTTGCGCAACATCATCCGGACGCACGTTTGGCAGAACGCCATTATCGGGGCCAGCATAAAGCGCGCCATGATCAGTCAATACAATACGCCGGGTGATCGCCGGCAGTTGGTCGCACGCCTCATCGGCAATTTGCTGCATCGGGTTGCCGCGAAATTCCTCGACATAATAAATCGCCTCGGAGCGCGACTGCTCAAGAATGAATTTCAACTCACGCGCCTGGTAGGCTGGATTGACGGTGACCAGCGTTACGCCCGCCATCGCGGCGGCGAGTTCCAACACTACCCATTCTGGAATATTGTTCGCATAGACCGCAATGCGCGCACCCTTGTCGTGCCGGTTCGCCAACGCCTTGGCCAACCGCTCTGCATCCGCCAATAATTCCGCATAGGTCCAATTGCGCGCAAGCGCGCCATCATAGGTTAGCTCCGTCAGCGCCGCCCTATCGGGGAAAGCTTCCGCCTGACGGCGCAACATATCGCCGATGGTTACAGCCTCGGGCGCGTCGCCCGATTGCGCGGGGAAATAAGACTGCGTCAGTGAGACATCATACATGGCGTTTTTATTCCCCCGCAGGCCGGCTGGCGGCCTGCGTTAGCGCGCCCGCAGCAGCGCGCACCCCAAGCGCCTTCAAACCCAACGACGCACACGTTTTTTATAAACCGCATAGTCATCACCGAATTGACGCTCAAGATAGGCTTCCTCCTCGGCGATAATCGACTGCATGCCGATAAACGTGACGATTAATCCGCTGATCGTCAATGGGCCGGGCGCGGCAATCGTCGCGCCGGCGAGCATGGTCAAGATACCGAAGTAAATCGGGTTGCGCGAAAACCTGTGCGGTCCGGCTGTGATCAGCTTGGCGATATCCACGCCATCTTGCGGCACGCCAATCCGCCATGATGCGCCCATATGTAAATGTGTCAGCACCATCAATCCGCCGCCAGCGATCATCACGGCGATGGCGAGAAATGGCGCGGGGGAGGGTTGCGCAAAAACCCATTGATCAAGCGCCGGGAGCCAAACGCGGGCGATGAGGTAGCCGTCAAAGATGATTGCCGTGGCCAGCAATATGCGTTGCCACGGCGTGGTTTGACGCGCGCTGACCGCAACCGCCTTGACGCGATTTTGCAGGCTGGAAAAAATTGCGTAGCCGGCAATCCATAAAATAAAAATTATCGTCAGCCCGGCGACAAAATTTCTGAGGCCTGCCTCGGCCATAAGCCCCTCCACAACGATCATCAAGGAGATAGCAGAAGGCGGGCCGGCGTCAACTATAATTCCTGATACGGAGTAATGTTATAATATCGTTTGCTATGCCATTTGAAGGCTCATTCGGCGCGCATCAGCACCGCCACCAGAAGTGCGGTTTCGGCCCCGTGATTAACCCAGGCATGGTTGGTCGCGCGCTGTATAACCACATCGCCGGGCGTCAACCGCGTCGGGCCGCCATCGTCGAGCAATAAATCGACCTCGCCTTTCACCAGAATGATGACATCAAGCGTATCGGTCTTATGCATCATAGGATGGCGCGACGTATCCACACGCGCATGCGCCGCGCCAACGGCGCCAAATCCAAACGCCGCCGCAGTCTCGCGCTCCTCCGCTGGTTTTGAGGCGTCCTCGGGCGCAACACTGAACCACCGCACCTTGACGGCGCCGACGTCCGGCTCAAGCTTGAGGTCCTGGTCTTTGAGACTATCGGTTGCATCCAACAGCCCATTGGCGGTGAGTGGCGCGGTCCAGATTTCGGCCAGCCCCGCCTCTTCAACAGCAATTAGTTTCGCCGCCGCCCCGTCGATAAGAATGCGCGAGCGGCCGGCCGCGTTATCATCGGTCACGATGCGCCGAAGCGCAGCCCAGTCCATCGCCATTATTGCGCGATGCCTGTGCCCGGATCGACAAAGCGGTCGATAACCGACACCGCATCATAAGCGCCGCCATCATCGGGCGCATCGCCCTCGCCCATTAAGACTTCCATCCTAACGGTGAAATAATCCTGCGCTCCAACCCTGCCGACATTGCCGCCAACCCCGACGCTGGCGCCGCCATGGCGGCCATAAGAACCGGAGCCAACCCCTGCGCCAATCGAAACCCCGCCGCGCTCTTCCCCCGCAATGTCGCGCGAGGCGACGCGAAACCAGTCATAGCCGTTTGCAAGCGTCAGCTCAGCGGCGCGGCGCAAGGCATAATCTTCAACCATTTCAGGCGGCATGCCGCCGGAGCCGCGATAAACGATGCGATAGCGATCAGCTTCTATTTTCGTGCTGCTATAGCCAAAGTTGCTGGCGCCTGCAGGACCGTATTGCACCGGACCGGTTGCCGCGCATGCCGCCAGTAATACAACCATCGATAAAATTGTGAGCACTTTCATCAGCGCGCCTCCTTTTGCTGGTCGTGGGTTTAGCATTTTTGACAGCCCGCCGCAAAGCGCAAACACCCGGGACGGAGCCCCGCAGCCAGCCCCCAGATCATCGTTGTTGATCGCCCGTATTGCCCTGATGGCGCGCGTCCACGATAAGAAGCCCCGCGAAAACAACTGGCAATAGCGAAAACGCGCCGAAGGCGATTTGGCCGGTCATAAAAATGACGATGGTGGACGCAAAAAATCCGGCCGCGATGATGCTGACGCCAGGCAGTTTAAATTTTGGAACCGCCGCCAGAACGCCGCCAAGGATTTGTATCGCGCCCAGCGCCATCAGCAAGGCAACGCCAAGCCCGGCACTTGCAAAAAAGTTCACCTCTTGCGGCATTTGCAATAGCTTCACCGCACCTGCAGACAGGCTCATCAAAACCAGAATAACCAAAATGACCGTTTGAAATATTTTCATGGTTTGCCTCAGTCTTCGCTTAGAGTCTGACTCAAAATTAGGCATTTGAAAACACCCCTTACAACTTGTCATCACCGGGCTTGTCCCGGTGATCCAGAATCGAAGGTGAGCCGCTTGCCGTTCTGGATTGCCGGAACAAGTCCGGCAATGACAATGATTCATACCATAACATCATTAAACCATTGAATTGATTCACGGCATTTTGGAGCAAAAGCTGAGGGAATTTTCGGTCAGGCTCTGAGAAAGTTATCAACTCTATCATGGCGTTTTCTTCGAACCTAACCCACAACGCTAACGAACAAACCTCGCCCCCTCAGCCAAAAATCTGGCCGACCACTTCCGGCTTCATCAACACCGTCAGAACGACGCCCGCAATCGCGCCGCCGAGATGCCCTTCATGGGCGATGCGGTTGCCGTCACGGCCCATTAGACCGGCGGAGACCGCGATGAAGACCGCAGCGAAGATGAAGGCCGGGATCGGGATCGGAAGGAACATCAGATAGAGTGGCGCCAGTGGCTTGAACAGGCAAAAGGACAACACCACGCCGGAAACGCCGTCGGACGCACCGAGGGAAGAATAGTCGAGCCGGTCGCGATTGACATAATAGGAGACGATGCCGCTGGTCAGGATGGCGCCAAAATACACCACCAGAAATCCGTCCGTACCGAGAAGGCGTTCAACTGTCGGGCCGAAAAACCACAGCGTCATCATGTTGAACAGGAGATGAAAATAATCGCCGTGGAGAAAGGATGAGGTAAAAATCCGGTAGTGCTGTCTTTTGCGCGCGACCGCGCCGACATGAAACGCAAAGCTGCTGGCGAAGTCGCGGTCAAAAGACAGCGCATAAATGCTGACAATTAGATTGACGATGATAAGCGCGATGGTCGCCGGCGCTTCAGGAAGCTCCACTAAGCGCCAGCCGCTTCTGCTTGCACTTCTTCCGGCGTCAGCGTCTTCATCGCCAGCGCGTGTATCGGCCCCGCCAGCTCCTCGCGCAAAATATCATTGATGAGACGTTGGCGGGCGACGCGGCTCAGCCCTTCAAATTGCGCTGACACCACCAAAAGCCGAAAATGCGATTCGCCGCCTTCGCGAGATCCCGCATGACCGGCATGAAGGTGCGATTCATCCTTCACCTCAAGGCGAGAGGGCGACAAACGGTCATTGATTTTCCGCTGGATGGTTTGCGCAATAGACATCGGCGCGAGGTCATCGCACATCCTGCGGTTCTGTCAATATTGTGCATGCCCCCGCATCGCACCATATTAGGGCCTATGGCGAAGAAAGAATATAAGCCGCGGCTGGGTTTTGATATCCGGGTCAAACCGCCCTCAAGGAGCAAAACCAAGCCGCCGGCCTGGGCCGAGCCGGCTGACAGGAGCTGCGAGAAGAAGGGCTGCGACGAGCAGGCCGCCTGCTCATTGCCCAAAAGCCCGCGCGAGCCGCGCTTGCGGGTGTGGTATTGCCTTGCCCATGCGCGTGAGCACAATAAGGGCTGGAACTATTTCGAAGGCATGAGCGACGGCCAGGCCAAAGCCGCGCGCGAGGCCAACCTTTATGGCGACCGGCCGACCTGGTCGATGGGCAAAAATGACCGCGCCCGGGCGTCAAACAACAAAGGCGGCGCCGCGGCGGATATGCAAGATGCGTTCGGCGTCCTCGGCAAGGCCGCGACCGCCAAAGCTGCTGACAGCGGCCACCACCGCGAGGGCAAACGCCTCACCAAGCTGCAGGTCAACGCCTTCGACACGCTGGCCCTGCCCTATAACGCCGCATCGGGCGAAATCCGCCGGCGCTACGCTGAGCTGGTGCGCCGCTTCCACCCGGATTCCAATGGCGGCGACCGCAGCGCCGAGGAACAACTCAACGAGGTCGTTAAGTCGCACACAATCTTGAAAAAGGCGCGATTTTTGTAGCCCTCAAACGGCGCCAAAAAGCCTTGTGAATGATCGGCTTTCGCGCGAGGTTCGCCTCACCAAAGCCTTCCCGAAAAGTGGGAACCGGTTTTTGGATAAAGAAGTGCGCAAAACAAAAGACTAGAGTATTTACGCGATTCAAGAAAAGGCGGAAATGCTCTAGAATCCGATAAAGAGATATTCGCCCATGGCCGTCACCGACGATAAATTTCCGCAAAAGCCCGAAAAAACTGTTTCCGCAAAAAAACTGTTTGGCGTCGATGTTGAATTCGACGTGCCGGCCTTTGCCGAGCGCAACGATTATGTGCCGGAGATTGACGACGCCTACCGGTTTGACCCGGAAACGACGATGGCAATCCTCGCTGGTTTCGCGCGCAATCGCCGGGTCATCGTCCAAGGCTATCACGGCACCGGCAAGTCAACGCATATTGAACAGGTCGCCGCGCGCCTCAACTGGCCGTGCATTCGCATCAATCTCGACAGCCATGTCAGCCGCATTGATCTGATCGGCAAGGACGCGATTGTCGTCGAAAACGGCGTTCAGGTGACGGCCTTCAAAGAAGGCATGCTGCCATGGGCGTTTCAGCGCCCGGTGGCGTTGGTGTTTGACGAATATGACGCCGGCCGGCCCGATGTGATGTTCGTGATTCAGCGGGTGCTGGAGGCGGAAGGCCGGCTCACCCTGCTCGACCAGAACAAAGTCTTAAGGCCCAATCCGTGGTTCCGCCTGTTTGCGACCACCAACACGATCGGTCTTGGCGACACTACCGGGCTTTATCACGGCACTCAGCAAATCAACCAGGGTCAGATGGATCGCTGGTCCATCGTCACGACACTGAACTATCTCGACCCTAAGGAAGAAACCGAGATCATCATCGCCAAAGTCCCGCTGTATAATTCAGACAAAGGCCGCGAGGCGATTGAGGCGATGGTGCGGGTCGCCGATATGACGCGCAACGCCTTTATCGCCGGCGATATTTCAACCGTTATGAGCCCGCGCACGGTAATTACCTGGGCGCAGAATGCGGAAATTTTTAAAGACCTCGGCTATGCCTTCCGGGTGACGTTCTTAAACAAATGCGATGAACTGGAGCGCCCGACCGTGGCCGAGTTCTACCAGCGCGCCTTTGGCGAGGATTTGCCCGAGGCGGCCCCTGAGGTGAGCGTTGCCTAGCTCCTATCTATTTGAACTAATTGTGAGAAACAATAACTTTGCTGATTAACAAAATCGCGCTAGAAACCCACCCGTGTCACAGCCAGTCCGTACCCCTTGCGCACCCGCAGTAGCGTCCTCAAACCAAACTGACGCTTTCGCGCGCATTTCTGACCATTGCCAGTATTTTCGCGGCGCCGCGCCCACGCGCAGCATCGGCCAGCTGGTGTTAAACCTGTCGCTTTATGGCGGATTGATTGCGGCGATGTATGGCCTGGTCGCGATCGGCGCCTGGTGGGCGGCTTTATTGCTGAGCGTTCCCGCCTCGGGCATTTTGATGCGACTGTTCATTATCCAGCATGATTGCGGCCACGGCGCTTTCTTCAAATCGAAACGCGCCAATCACGTCGTCGGCTGGGTAATCAGCGTCTTAAGCTTCACGCCCTACGGCTACTGGCGCGATGCGCATAACCGCCACCATGCCAATTCCGGCAATCTCACCAAGCGCGGCATGGGCGGCGTCGATACGCTGACGGTCGAAGAATTTAAACGCCTGACCCCGCGCAACAAAGCCTTGTATAAATTCTACCGCCACCCGCTGACGCTGTTGGTGTTCGGCCCGCCGGTATATTTCCTCCTCTTACAACGCCTGCCGATGGACGCCGGGCCAATGCCCTATTCGGAGGTTTATTTCGGCATGAAGGGACCACGCATCTGGAAAAGCGTGATGTTGTTAAATCTGGGGCTGGTGGTGTTTTATGGCGGGCTTGCATTTTTATTCGGCAGCCTCGCCACGCTGATTGTCATCGCGCCCACTGTCTCGCTCGCCGGCATCGCCGGCTCGTGGCTGTTTTATGTACAGCATCAATATGAAGGCGCCTATTGGGCCGACCGCAAAGACTGGAGCTATAACGCTGCCGCGCTTCTGGGCAGCTCGCATTACGACCTGCCGCGCATCCTGCAGTGGTTCACCGGCAATATTGGCCTGCATCACATCCACCATTTGTGCAGCCTCATTCCCAATTACCGGCTGCAGGAATGCTATGACGCCAGCCCCGAACTTCAGGCGCTGCCCAAGCTGAGCATCCGCGACAGTTTCAAATCCCCGGGCATGACATTGTGGGATGAACAAAGCGGGCGCATGGTCGGGTTTTCGGCGGTTCAATAATTCTCTGAACCATTTGAGCCAAGTCGAAGGGCTCGCTTTACGCCAAGCGCTCTAGCTGCGCCGCCGCATTTATGGCATCTATCTCCCAGTGTCACATTCGAGGAACCCAATGAAACGCTTGCTCCTATCCGCGGCGCTCGCCGCCGCACCCGTCGTCGCTCACGCGCAGCACGAGGACGTTATGACGCGTATTGATGCGCGTTACGACCAGACGGCCGATATCGCGCGCAAGCTCTGGGAGTGGGCGGAAGTCGGCTATCAGGAAGAACGCTCAAGCACTTTGCTGCAAGATGCGCTCAGCGCGGAAGGCTTTTCGGTTGAAAAAGGCGTTGCCGATATCCCGACAGCGTTCGTCGCCGAATATGGCGACGGCGGCCCGGTGATTGCCATCCTCGCTGAGTTCGACGCCCTGCCCGGCATCAATCAGGATGCAGCGCCAACCCGCGCGCCCATCGACGGCAAGGGCGCCGGCCACGCCTGCGGTCACAATTTGTTTGGCGCGGGCTCGGTCCAGGCCGCTATCGCCATCCGGCAATGGCTTGAAGAAACTGGAACCCCAGGGCGCATCCGTCTTTACGGCACGCCCGCCGAAGAAGGCGGTTCGGGTAAGGTCTATATGGTGCGCGCCGGCCTGTTCGACGATGTCGACATCGCGCTTCATTGGCATGCGGCTGGTGAAAACTCCGCCGCGGCGCGCACAAGCCTTGCCAATCGTTCGGCGAAATTCCGCTTCCACGGCGTTTCAGCACACGCGGCCGGCGCCCCGGAAAAGGCGCGCTCGGCGTTAGACGGCGTTGAGGCGTTCAATATGATGATCAATATGATGCGTGAACATGTGCCGCAGGAATCGCGCATTCACTATGTGATTACCTCCGGCGGCAATGCGCCCAATGTCGTGCCGGATTTTGCCGAAGTGTTTTATTATGTCCGCCACCCGGAGGCAAAAGGCGTTGAAGGCATCTGGACGCGAGTTGAAGAGGCCGCACGCGGGGCCGCGCTGGGGACAGGCACGGAAGTCGACTGGGAGGTTATCCACGGCAACAACCCCCTCCTTGTTAATGAGACACTCGCCAAGATGATGGACGAAAAGCTGCGCCAAGTCGGCGGCGTCACCTACACCAAGGAAGAACAGAAATTCGCAAAAAAACTCCATGCATCCTTTGACGAACCGAGGTTTGCGCTTGGCAGTGAGGAAGAAATCCAACCCTATAGTCGCACATTGGGATATGGCTCGACCGATGTCGGCGACGTCTCTTTCGCCACCCCGACGGTGGGCCTTCGAACCGCGACATGGGTGCCCGGCTCGTCTTCGCATAGCTGGCAGTCGGCGGCGGCGAGCGGCATGAGCATCGGCTTTAAGGGCGCACAGGTCGCGGCCAAGACGCTCACGCTTGCGGCCATCGAACTTTACTCCAACCCGGAAATGCGTGAGGCCGCGCAAGTGGAATTTGAAGAAGCCCGCGGCGAAAATTTTAAATATTACTCGCTACTCGGCGACCGCGAACCGCCGCTGGATTATCGGAAATAATCCTTTGGATCTTTAGACCAAGGCCGGCGGTGAATGATCTCTCCGCCGGCATGCCTTCCCGGCCCTTGCGCAACGGCGCCAAAACCGGCCTATACATGCGCGATGGCCCGAACCACCGACACCTATATCTGCCAGTCTTGCGGGGCGGTCTATGCGAAATGGGCCGGGCGCTGTGAGGCGTGTGGGGAATGGAACACCATCCAGCAGGAGCTGACCGAGGCCGGGCCGCCGGGCTCGCTCACCGGATCAGGCGCCGGCGCCAAATCCCGCGGCAAACGCCTCGAATTCACTCCGCTTTCCGGCAGCGGCGAGCCGGTGCCGCGTATTCTCACCGGCAATGCTGAATTTGACCGCGCTTGCGGCGGCGGGCTGGCCCATGGTTCAGCGCTACTAATCGGCGGCGATCCCGGGGTCGGCAAATCAACGCTGTTGTTGCAAATCGCCGCTGGCCTCGCCATGGGCGGACAACGCATCGCTTATATCTCCGGCGAGGAATCACCGTCGCAAATCCGTATGCGCGCGGAACGTCTCGGCGTGGAAAAGGCGCCGGTGCATCTGGCTTCCGCCACCGCGCTACGCGACATCCTTGCGACGTTAAAATCCGAACGCCCGGACGCGGTCATCATCGATTCCATCCAGACCCTGTGGTCGGACGCATTGCCGGCCGCGCCCGGCACGGTGACGCAAGTGCGCGCCTGCGCCCATGAGCTGGTGCGGTTCGCCAAAGCTTCCGGCGCCGTCGTTCTCCTGGTCGGCCATGTCACCAAGGACGGGCAAATCGCCGGGCCGCGCGTGGTTGAACACATGGTTGACGCGGTGATGTATTTTGAAAGCGAACAGGGCCGCGACTTCCGGATTTTGCGGGCGGTGAAAAACCGCTTCGGCGCGGCCCACGAAATCGGCGTTTTTGAGATGACCTCGAAGGGCCTTGCCGAAGTCGCCAACCCGTCGGAGTTATTTTTGTCGACCAATGAAGAACCGGCCTCGGGCGCGGCGGTGTTCGCCGGCATTGAGGGCACACGGCCGGTGCTGGTGGAAATCCAGGCGCTGGTCTCGCCTTCCTCTCTCGCTTCGCCGCGCCGCGCCGTGGTCGGCTGGGACAGCGCCCGGCTGTCGATGTTGCTGGCGGTGCTCGATACCCGCGCTGACCTTGATTTTGGCCGTCATGACGTATTCCTCAATGTCGCCGGCGGATTGCGCATTGCCGAACCGGCCGCTGACCTGGCGGCGGCGGCGGCGTTGTGTTCGTCCCTGTTTGATACGCCGCTGGCGCCCGGCAGGGTTGTGTTTGGCGAGGTTGCGCTCTCCGGCGCGGTGCGCCCGGTCAACCAGACCGAAGCGCGCCTTAAAGAAGCCAAAAAGCTGGGGTTTATGGGTGCGCTCGCTCCTGCTGGCGCGTCCAGCGACGCCTTGCAACTGACCCAGGCCGCTAAGTTGAGCGACCTTGTTGCGTGGGTGCGCGCTCAGGGCTAGAGCTTGAGCCGCGACGCCATCGAGGGTATTGAAAATCTCTGGGGGATCAGCGACTCGCCCTATATGGGGCGAAGGAAACCGAGTTTCGTAATGTTCGATTTGCTTTTTGTGCTTGTCGTCGGCTTGTCTACGATATTTGCGGCCATGCGCGGGGGCTTGCGCGAATTGGCGACGCTGCTGGCGCTGGCGATAGCCGGCGGCCTCACCTGGATGGTGGCGCCGGGCGCACTTGGCGCGATTGGCCTTGCGGATAGTTTTTTCGGAACCATCGCCGTTAGCGCGGTGCTCGTCGCGGTGTTTTTCGTCGTCGCGCATATTGTCCTCCATCTCGGTTTGAAACAGGTCCCGCTGGAAGGGCGCGCCGCGTTGATTGACCGCCTTGCCGGCGGCGGCTTTGGCGCCTTTCGCGGTCTCGTTCTGGTCGGTCTCGGCTTCCTTGGTTACGGCTATTATCTCGACGAAGCGCGCCAGCCAGAGGAAGTGAAAACCGCCGTCACCCGGCCGATCGCCGCCCGCAGGGCGGACTGGTTTGAAAGTATCGCCCCGGTCTCGACGCAAATCGACGCCGGCGGCGAGCCGGACGAGGAAGAAACCGAAGACGCCGACGCCGCGATTGACGGCTATGGGCGCGCCGACCGCAACGGGCTGGAAGAAATTGTCACCACGGTGACCACCACCGACCCGGCGCTGGCGCTGGAAGAGCCCGAAGCGGAAGCAACCGCTGAAGTCAAAGCGCTTGAAGAATCCATGGCCGACATTCTTCAGGAGAAAGACGAACAATGACCCTGCCCGGCGACGCTACGCTGCCTTTACAAAACCGCATCGCCGATTTCCTAAAAATTCAAGCCCCGCTCTACCGCCGGCGGCAATCGGAGCTTGATGCGCTGCTGGGCGACGCCAAGCTCAACGAAGAATGCGGCGTGTTCGGTGTTATCGGCACCAAAGACGCCGCCGCGCTCACCGCGCTCGGCCTTCACGCCTTACAACATCGCGGCCAGGAAGCCTCCGGCATCGCCAGCTATGACGGCAAACGCTTTCACACCGAGCGCCATCTCGGCCTCGTCTCCGATGTTTTCTCCGATGCAAAAACCCTCGGCCGGCTGATCGGCGACAGCGCCATCGGCCACACCCGTTATTCCACCCATGGCGATACGGTGTTGCGCAATGTGCAGCCGCTCTATGCCGATCTCGACAAAGCCGGGCTGGCGATTGCCCATAATGGCAACCTCACCAACGCCAAAACCCTGCGCGCCGATCTCGTACGGCGCGGCTGTATCTTTCAGTCTACGTCGGATTCTGAAATCTTCCTGCAACTCACCGCCCGCTCGCAATATCTGTCCGTCACTGACAAGCTGATCGATTCCCTGAAACAAATCGAAGGCGGCTATGCGCTGACGGTGTTGTCGCCGGAAGGGCTGATTGGCGCGCGCGACCCGGTCGGCATTCGCCCGCTGGTGCTCGGCAAGCTCGACGGCGCGCCGATCCTCGCGTCGGAGACATGCGCCCTCGACATTATCGGCGCGCAGTTCGTGCGCGACATCAAACCCGGCGAGGTGGTCATCTGCCGCGCCGACGGCTCGGTTGAAAGCCGGCAGGTGTTCCCCGAACCGGCCAATGCGCGCCCTTGCATCTTTGAGCTGATTTATTTCGCCAAGCCCAATTCGGTGGTTGACGGACAAAGCGTTTATGAGCTGCGCAAACGCCTCGGCATGCAGCTCGCCAAGGAAGCGCCGTCGGATGCGGACCTGGTGTCGCCGATCCCCGATAGCGGCGTGCCGGCGGCGATCGGTTATGCGCAAGCGGCAAACCTTCCCTATGAGATGGCGCTCATCCGCTCGCACTTTATCGGCCGGACATTTATTGAGCCGGAACAGAAAATCAGAGAAGCCGGCGTTGCGCGCAAGCACTCGCCCAACCGCAAGCTTATTGAAGGCAAAAGCGTTGTCCTGATCGACGATTCTATCGTCCGCGGCACCACCTCGCGCAAGATTGTCGAAATGCTGCGCGCCGCCGGCGCCGCGCAGGTGCATCTGCGCATCGCCTGCCCGCCCATTCAGCACCCTGATTTTTACGGCGTCAACACCCCGTCCTATGAGGAACTGCTCGCGGTCGGGCGCGACGTTGAAGAGATGCGCCAGCTGATCGGCGCCGACAGCCTGGCGTTCCTGTCGCTCGAAGGACTTTACCTGGCGCTGCGCAAAGGCAAACGCGACGACGCCGCGCCGGCCTTCACCGACCACTGCTTTACCGGCGACTACCCAACCCGCCTCACCGACCGCGACGCGCAAGACCGCGACGCGATCGTGACGCAACTGTCGTTCCTGGCGGAAACGAGCTAGCGCATGTTGCTTTCGCCCCGCGCTTCTTAATGTGAGCCCAATACTCACGGGGCCTGCAGCGGAATCTTGTCCAACATTTTTACCCGCTGGCGCCGCCGCCGGCGTCTGTCGCTGAGATAGCTTCATAAGCTGCATCTGGTTTACTCCTTTCTCGCAGTTCCGGGTCAGGAATGACTGTCAAAAGGCAGTATAGGACCGCCCAAATGCGTGAGGATAACTTTTCACCAAATATAGGTTTTATGGCCAACGACCCTCTCTGGGTTGTAAAATCGCGGAATCGATTCGTGCTCTGATTGTGCGGATTTTCTTGGGATCAAGAACCCCCTCCGTCCCTTCGGGACACCTCCCCCGTAAACGGGGGAGGAATAGGTTGAGCTCTAAGCGACTCTTTTTCTTCCCCCGTTTACGGGGGAAGTGGCCGCGAAGCGGTCGAAGGGGGTTCTTACTTCCCTCCGCCCGGCGCGCTAAAGCCCCTTCAATCGCACCAGCGCGGCTTCGAGCTTACCGATCTCGGCCTCGAAATCCGCGCGGCGGGTGTGTTGCTCTTCCACCACCTCTTTCGGCGCGCGCTCCACAAAATTCTTGTTGGCGAGCTTCTTGTCGATGCCGGTGATTTCGCCCGCCGCTTTAGCGATGCCTTTTTCGAGACGCGCGCGTTCTGCGTCGATATCGATAACGCCGGCGAGCGGCAGGGCGACAACCGCTTCGCCATGAACGATTTGGACAGCGCCTTTGGGCGGCGCGCCGGCGCTTATTTCTGACAGCCGCGCAAGCCGGCTGATGACGCCCTGATGGCGCCCCATCCGGCTGGCCGTTTCATCGTCGCCGGAATAGACCATCGGGATTTTCGCACCCGCCGGCACATTCATCTCCTGACGGACGGAACGTATGGCGGTGATAAGATCGATCACCCAATTCATCTCCGCCGCCGCGCCGGCGTTTTCCAGTGTCGCGTCTGCATCCGGCCACGCCGTCGTAATCAAATCACCACGCTTGGCGAAGGCGCCCCAAAGCTGTTCGGAAATGAACGGCATGAACGGGTGCAGGAGTTTTAAAATCTGATCGAGCGCCCAGGCCGCCGTCGCGCGGGTCTCGGCTTTCGTAGCTTCGTCCTCGCCCATGAATGTTGGTTTGGCGAGTTCCAGATACCAGTCGCAAAAGACGTTCCAGGTGAATTTGTAAACCGCGCCCGCCGCATCGTTAAACCGGAACGCCTCCAGCTCGCGAGTGACATCGGCGGCGCATGTGTTGGCCTCATGCACAATCCATTGATTGAGCGTCGCCTTGACCGCACTGGGGTCAAACCCCGCATCCGGCCGGCATTCATTCATCTCGCAAAATCGCGCCGCGTTCCAGAGCTTGGTGCCGAAATTACGGTAGCCTTCGACGCGCGGCTCAGAAATGCGCACATTGCGCCCCTGCGCGGCCTGCGCCGCAAGCGAGAAACGCAGCGCATCCGCCCCGAATTTATCGATCAAATCCAAAGGGTCTATGCCGTTGCCCTTCGACTTCGACATTTTTTGTCCATGCTCATCAACGACAAGACCATGGATTAGCACTTGTGGAAACGGCGCCTCCTTCATGAAGTGAAGCCCTTGCATCATCATCCGTGCAACCCAGAAAAAGATAATGTCGTGGGCCGTGACGAGAACGCTGGTCGGGTAATGCTTTTTCAGCTCAGGCGTTTCCTCCGGCCAGCCAAGCGTAGAGAACGGCCACAGGGCGGAGGAGAACCAGGTGTCGAGGACGTCGGGATCTTGCGCAATTGTTGCCGTTTCGAGAACGTCCACACCATCAACCGTCGTTTTACCCTGACAACCTGGAAGGTCGTCAGTAGAGACATCAACCACTACGTGTTTTCCATAATACGATTTTGCCTGTCTCAATGCTTCTTCGGCATTTTGTGCAACGAATATCTTCCCAGATGGAAATCCCTGATATCCATCGTCATTAGATTTCGGCCCATACCAAGCCGGAATCCGGTGTCCCCACCACAATTGCCGCGACACGCACCACGGCTCGATATTGCGCATCCACTGAAAATAAGTCTTGGCCCAATTCTCCGGCACAAACTTAGTCTTGCCGCTCTCCACCGCTTCGATGGCGGGGCCCGCCAGCGTCTTCGCGTCCACATACCACTGGTCTGTCAGCATCGGTTCAATGACAACGCCGGAGCGGTCGCCGAACGGCTGCATGATCTTTTTGTCTTCGACTTTGATGAGGTTTCCTTCCGCATCAATGTCAGCGACCACCGCTTTGCGCGCCTCGAACCGGTCCATGCCGCGGTATTTTTCAGGAACCCATTCGTCATGGACCATGCGGCCCTTCGTATCCATCAGGATATACATCGGGATATTGTTGCGCTTGGCGACTTGGTAATCATTAAAGTCGTGGGCGCCGGTTATTTTCACCGCGCCGGAGCCAAAGTCCGGGTCCGGATAATCATCGGTGATGATCGGAATCGGGCGCTTGGCCAGCGGCAAGATACAATTCTTACCGACAATTGGCGCATAGCGCTTGTCGGACGGGTGCACCGCCACCGCGCCGTCGCCGAGCATGGTCTCCGGCCTTGTCGTGGCGATGGAGATATAGTCGCGCGTCTCCCACGTCGTCGGATTGCCTTCTTCGTCATGGGCGATGGGGAATTCATAAGTCTCGCCGTTCTCCAGCGGATATTTAAAATGCCAGAAGTGTCCGTCAACCTCGGTGTTCTCCACTTCGAGATCGGAGATCGCGGTTTCAAATTTCGGGTCCCAATTGACCAGGCGCTTGTCGCGATAAATCAGCCCGTCTTTATGCAGTGCGACGAAAACCTTTATGACCGCTTTGACCATCTGGTCGTCGGGGTCTTGCGGGTCTCCCATCGTGAAACGCTCGCGGCTCCAGTCGCAGGACGCGCCGAGGCGCTTTAGCTGGTTGAGGATGGTTCCGCCGCTTTCCTCTTTCCATTTCCAGACGCGCTCGACAAATTCTTCGCGGGTGAGGTCTGTGCGTTTTTCCTGCCGCTCCATCATCTGGCGCTCGACCACCATTTGCGTGGCGATGCCCGCATGGTCCATGCCCGGCTGCCACAGGACGGAGCGCCCGCGCATGCGCTCAAACCGGCACAGGATATCCTGCAACGTATCGTTGAGGGCGTGGCCCATATGCAGCGAGCCGGTGACGTTGGGCGGCGGAATGACGATGGTATAGGGCTCCGCGCCCGGGGCGTCCGAGGGTTTAAACGCGCCCTCATCTTCCCACCGGGCGTAAATGCGCGCTTCGGCGTCCTCAAAATTGAACTTCTTGTCGAGCATGGAGCTTTTGCTCTCCGTTTGTTGCGAATGCGAAAAGCCGGTTTAAGCTGGCCGCGCGGATTGCTCAACAGCGCCATTCAGGCAAAATAAAAGCCGGCCCCAAAAAAGGCCGGCTTTTAAATAAAACTCTTGGCCTTTAAGGTCAGCGACGGCGACGCGCCACCCGCTGGACTTCCTCTTCGACCTTTTCCTCGACAATCGTCGGCAGGTTGGCGTCGAGCCATTCCTTGACCATCGGCTTCAACATCGCCACGACGATGTCTTCCAGCGTCCGGCCACCGCCGTCAGAAGAGACCCGGACCGTCTCCGATAGGGCCATGAACGCGCTCGAGGCGGCGTCCGCTGAGGTCGCGCCAAGGATGGTTTCGCCAGCGTCTTCATCCATGGCCGCCGCCACATTTTTTGTAATCATTTCAACATCTTCCGTTTCCAGATGCGGGTGCGCATCAAGTTCTGCGCGAGGCTCTCGGGGGGCCGATGGGGTCTCGGCGGGGGGTGAAGGCGGTTCCGGGGCGGGTTGCGCCAGCTTTTCAACCAAAGCAGGCTTGGACGGCGCCGGCGCAGCCGCCGGGGCCGGCTCCGCCTCGTCATCAGAGATAATCCGGCGGATCGACGCCAGGATCTCCTCCATACTTGGTTCCGGTTGTGAATTGTCCATCAAACAGGCGTCCTCTTAGACGTCATATCGCTTATGCATGCGCAGCTTATACAAGAAATGGCCGAGCGCTCTCAATCTCCCTGTTTTCAAGCGCTTCGCCTTAGTTATCAAGACCTTCCTTACTCAAAGATTAACGCCGCAACGATTCCAGCAGCGCGTCGCCGGTCTCCATATCGACGCTCAGTTCGCCAATGCCCACCGCTTCCGGCGTTAGCAAGCCAATGGCGGCCAAAAGCGCATAGGCCGCCGTCTGTGCGTCGCGGCGCGCGCGCGCCAGCGTCACCTCGGAATTTAGAAGTTCCTGCTCCGCATTGAGCGTATCGAGCGTCGTTCGCGTCCCCAGGAGAGCCTCTTGCCGCACCCCCCTCAGCGCTAATTTGTTGGCGCGAGACGCCGCCTCGGCGGATTTGATGACCGCACGCGCTACGATGAGTTGTTGCCAGGCGGCGGTGACGCTTTCGGTCACCTGGCGCTCAGCCTCGTCAACGCGCGAGCGGTCGCTTGCATGCAGCGCCTTGGCCTCGCGGATGCGCGAATAATTATCGCCGCCCAAAAACAGCGGGATGGAAGCGCGCGCGCCATAGGCAAATTGCTCATCGCGGCTGATGAAGCTGCTTGGCTGGTCCGCATACTGATAACTTGCGGTCAGCGACACGGTCGGCAGCAGCGCGCCTTTGGCGATCTTGACCTGACGCCGTGAGATTTCACTTTGCTCGCGCGCCAAAATCAAAGGCGGGGCGAATTCAGCCGCAATCGTTTGCGCATCCTCAAAGGTTTCCGGCAATTCCGGAAGCCCCTTGACGGGCTCAAGGTCGCCGGGCAACTGGCCGACAAGGCGTGCATAAGCAGCTCTCGAAATCGCCAGCGTTCCTTGCGCATTGCTCATATCCGCACGCGCCGCGGCGAGCCGCGCATCGGCCTGAGCGACGTCAGTGTGGGTGATTTCACCGACTTCAATCCGTGCTTTGGCCATTTCCTGCTGGCGCAGCAACACGGTGACGTTAGCTTTGTTGAGTTCATAGATTGCGATGTTGAGCTGGACGTCGAAATAGACGCCGGCGACATCGCGCAACACTTGTTGTTCAACCGAGGCCAGTTGTGCGCCGCCGGCGCGGATGCGTGCGCTCGCCTGTTTGATGGCGTTAAAATTACGCAACCCCGCGAATATGCGTTGTTCAGCATCAAGGTTAGCCGTCAACGGATTGAACTGTGTATTGCGCTGTATGGGCTGACCGCTAAAGTTCGACACTTGTTTAGAATCGACCCTGGAATAGCTGCCATTGGCCGAGATTTGCGGCAGCGCCGCTGAAATCGCTTGCGCCCGCGTTTCCTTAGTCGCGCGCAGCCGGGCGCGCTCGGCGCGGATGGTGGGGTTTGTCTGAAACGCCAGCGAAAGCGCGTCCTGAAGCGTATCCGCCCGCGCGGGGGCTGCGAACACGCCAAAGGCCACGGTCGCGGCAAGCAGGGATAAAATGGCGGCGCGCAAAGATTCACCTCCGTCAATCGGTCAACAACAAGCTCATGGCAAAACCTGCCCGAACCTACCAAAGATCATCAATCATCTTGGTTAAGGATTGTTATTATTTGCGCGGTTTCAATGGGCTTTAGCAGCGCAGTGAGGGCTTTTTCAGCGCTGTCAGGGTTTTATCTCAAAAAACAAATTCTTTTGGCTGGTCAAACCCCGGGATTACGACGCTGGTCGCGGCGTCAAAGAATTCGGTGAAGGCGATCGCCTCGCCGCTGCGCCGGTATACGCCGCCGCGCGATATCCCGTCTTTGCGCAAAATTGTCGCCAGCCGGCCGCCGTCTTTTAGTTGCGCCAGCAAAGCATCCGGTTGTTTTTCGATGGCGCCGTCAACAAAAATCAAATCAAACGGCCCCTGATCTGGCGCCCCGGCCCATGGATCGCCGGTGATGACCGCAGCGTTGGAAAACCCGAGCGATGCGAGGGTCTCCTGCGCGGCGCTTGCCAGCTTCTCATCGCTTTCGATAGCCACCACCATTTCGACCAGTTGGGCAAGGATGGCTGTTGAATAACCGCCGCCGCAGACGGCGTTGAGGACAATATCGCCGAGATGCGGTTCGGCGGCGGCGACAAGCTTGGCGAAATCGCGCGCCCGCAACAGCACCCGCCCGGGCGCATAGGCGATTTCGCGCTCGACATAGGCCTGGTCGCGCAATTCCACCGGCAAGAACGCCTCGCGCGGGGTCTCCTCCATCGCCGTCTGGATGCGCAGATCGGTCACATCGTTGGGCCGGACTTGACTGTCCACCATATGCCGCCGCGCTGTCTGGTAATCCATGATGTCCTCGGTGCTGAGATTTCAAAATGCATCTAACAGGAACTCGCCCGATTGGATAGCTGCTTTGAACAATTCCAACGGCGCCAAGCCAACGGCCCGTATAGCAGCGTTGCGATGTGAAACGTATGTTTATGAACGACCAAGCGATGGCGAGACTGGGCAAACAAACATCAAACCGGGTGATGCAAGCGCGCAGTTGCGCGTCGGCCGGTCAAGCCACTCTACCGGCAGCGCTTTGCGCCATGAGACAAAAAACGCCACCGCTTTCCAGCCAGAATTGTTTGAGGCGCCTGTTAAGCGCCGCCGCCGCATGGCCAACGGTTGAGGCCAGACTTGAGCCAGGCAATAAAAACCGCTGGGATGGACTTTTAGAACACGGCACATCGCCCGAACAGAAAACAACGACCAGTCTTTGATGAAAGCGTACGTCACCCGATGCCCTTTGCGAAGCACGCCGTGGCCTTCGGCTGCTGCGTTTGCTTCGCAAACGGTCAGCCTCGGTTTAAAATATCCTGCTCCTCTGTGATGCAGCCCAGTTCTGACTGGCGATATGCTTGCCCAGTCATAAATCGACTTGGTGCAAACCCCCAACCGCTCAGCCACATCCTTAACCGAATACCCCCGATCCGCCACCTGCGCTGCTGCCTTTCGCGGTGCGCTTTCAGTTTTGAAAAGGCCACCTCATTTTAAGCCTATCGAAGGATCAATCTGGGTTAGGTCCGGGGCGTTATTTTGGCAAGGACGGAACCTGGGCGCCCCCCCCC